>CAZCKF010000223.1:0-6095 GCA_964499155.1 uncultured Chitinophagaceae bacterium | reverse complement strand
AGGCAAGTCGGTGTCGCGAACCCAACTGGTCTACAACATCATCAACGAAATCAAGAAGTTCATAGATCAATACCCGCGTGTTGACTTCCTCTTGTTTACCAAAATCAATTAACCTTCCATCAATACCGTAACGACTCGCACGCCATTTATTTTCATTCAGCAATGGACGTGAATACTGAATGAAATTGAGGTTCTGTTGGCGTAGCTTATAGATTTTTGCACATACAGCCTGGAATAAAGAAGCAATCGCAATGGTTTCATCAACCGTCATTGGTATATCACAAATGCGAAACTCAACAGTATTGAAAAACGGATGCACTCGCAGGTCCCACCAGATCTTTTTTGCGTTGTCGATGCAGTTCGTTTTGATCAGTAGCTTCACATAATTTTCATATGCTTCGATGCTTTCGAATTCGTCGGGAATACCAGTACGTGGGAACTTGTCAAATACTTTAGTGCGGAATGATTTGTATCCTGTAAGTCGACCTTCCCAAAAAGGTGAGTTGGTACTTAATGCATAAATGTGCGGGAGAAAATAACGTGTTGAATTGGCAATGTGGTTTGCCATTTCACGGTTTTCCATTCCCACATGCACATGCAAACCAAAAATCAGGTTGCTGCGCGCGGCTTCCTGCAATTCATTCACGATTTCATTGTACCGTGCATGATCAGTGATCAATTGGCTTTCCCAATGACTGAATGGATGCGTGCCTGCAGCACCCATTGCAAAACCGAGCGAGTTTGCAATGTCAGAGATCGTTTTTCTGAGTAAGGCAACATCATTAAATGCTTCATCTGCATCATTGCAAATGTCTGTGCCCACTTCAACAACGGCCTGGTGCATTTCTGCCTTTACTTTATCCTTTATTACTTTCTGACCTTCATGTACAATTTTCTGTTCATGGCTTTTTAATTCCCTTGTGGTGGGATCAAGAACCATGTATTCTTCTTCCACGCCGAGTGTGAAATGCTTAAAACTGATCGCCATTGGTTAGGTGAATGATTTTGATGGTGTTGATAGAGGAACCCCTGCTGCCGCAGATTTTACGAATTGTCCCCACCTGATATTAGCAGCACCTGGTTTAACAGCAAGCGCCTGTTCAATTGCGTAGTTGGCCATTGTTTCTACCACCCATTCAAAATTGTCTTCTCCCACACTTGTTCTTTCAGCATCTGGTGCAGGGTTGCAGAAATCAATCGCGTATGGAATTCCATCACGTATGGCGAGTTCCACAGTATTAAAATCATAGCCAAGGAAGTGATTGATCTTTAAAACTATTTCTTCCATAAGCTTCAATCGTTCGGCGCTTGGTTGGAAGTCAGCAACATAACGCAGGTGATGCGGGTTGCGTGGTTCATAAGGCATGATCCGCACATGTTTGCGGCCAATACAATAACAACGGTAATATTCATCAAATACAATCTCTTCCTGCAGTAACATTACGAGTTGACCGGTTTCATTATGTTTTTCAAAAAATTCTTCCGCACTTCTAAGCTTATAAACATTTTTCCATCCACCACCTGCAAAGGGTTTCATGTAAGCAGGAAAACCTATATAACTAAACATGGAATCCCAGTCAAGCGGGTAGGCAAGATTGCTGAACGATGCGTCAGTAGTATCAGATGGCAATTCATTGGAAGGAAGGATCACTGTTTTGGGGACAGGCACACCCACCTGCGTCATCAGGCAGTTGTTGAAGTATTTATCATCAGCACTCCACCAGAATGGATTGTTGATGACATACGTACCCGTAAGCGCTGCATTTTTCAAATAGGTTCTGTAAAACGGAACATCCTGTGAAATGCGGTCAACAATTACGGCATAACCAGATGGCTCTCCCTGTACTGATTTTTCTATGTACACAGCTTCAGCCGTAAGTCCCGATACCCCTTTGCTGTTTATTCTTTCAATAAATGCCATGGGGAATGAACGTTCCTGTCCGAATAAGATGCCGATCTTTTTCATATGAAAAAATTGAATGTTGAAGATAGAGAATAGCTAAATAGGATGTGTATAGATAATAGAAGCCTTACTGCTCTAATTGGAATTCCACGGGACAGATGAAATTTTTGATTTTGGATTTTGGAGTTTGGATTGGGGTCTCCTAAATTGGAGCAGCCAGCTAACATTTTTACGCAGACAAGGTAGAGAATAAAGTGAATTTTAAAATAAAGAGGAGGGACTCCAAGTTGACAAATTGATGGAAAATGCTGAACCCGTGGACACTCCCAATCCAAACTCCAAACTCCAAACCCCAAAATCGAATTACTTAATTCTCATCCTACATTCGCATTCATGGTTTCAGGTGTGTTATTAGAAAGTACAAAGATCCGCTCCACAAATCTCGAGAGAGATGTAGTAATTGATTTCTACCTGCCAAAAAATGTTGAGAACCCCAATGATATACATCTGCTACTGATCAATGATGGTCAGAATATGGAGGAGCTGGGACTGGAGCCCCTGCTTGATTCGCTGTATGCTGAGAACGCAATCAAACCCCTGCTTTGTGCTGCGATTCATGCAGGGGTTGATAGAAAAGTAGAATATGGAACCGTTTGTTCTGTGGACTACAAGGGGAGAGGAGCTAAGGCGAAAATGTATGATGCATTTATTCTTCGTGAATTGTTGCCGCATATCCGCGAAACATACATGATCGAAACTTTTGAAACACGTGGATTTTGTGGATTTTCTCTGGGAGGATTGTGTGCACTTGATATGGTTTGGAATCATCCTGAGAAATTCTCTATCTGTGGTGTTTTCTCAGGTTCGTTATGGTGGAGGAGTAAAAGCCTGCTTGATAAGGATTACAGTGATGACAAACATCGAATCATGCACGAACAAATTAAAAAATCTGCCTATCAACCCGGACTTCGATTCTTTTTCCAGACAGGGACCCTTGATGAAAAAATGGACCGGAATAAAAATGGTATAATCGATTCGATCGATGATACACGAGACCTAATCTCCATACTTACACAAAAAGGATATTCGATCGATGATATTCATTATATGGAAATCAACGGAGGTAAACACGATATCGCAACCTGGAGAAAGGCGATGCCGGAGTTTTTGAGATGGGGATTCGGAGTAAGCCGCGAGGTGTGAGCTTCGAGCTGCGAGCGCTGCGAGTGCAAGAAGAGCGGCGAGCACCCTCAAACATTTGTAACTTTTGAATTTACCTGGCACTTTTTTAAAGTGTGAATTCAATTTTAGTTCTACTTATTTCCTTTTAGTATAATTCTTTGACCAAATAATTAGCGCGAATTAGCCCTAATTAACGTCAATTAGCGTAAAAAGAAGAGCCGCTACTAGGAGCGGCTCTGTTGTAAGCAATTGGTTAAACGCGAATTCTCAACTATTAAAAAATGTAACGTAGGCCGAGTTGCAATCCCCAGGTACTAAATGTTGAAACGTTGTCCTGGAATGTTTCTGTAACAGGTGCATTGTTAGCTGCACGAATGCGGAACATTGGAACACCTGCTGCATTGTAACTGCGGAATGTAAGTGGATTGCGAATAACAGTTTGCTGGCGAATACCCCAATCTGAATTAAGAAGATTCAGGAAATTCAGCACATCAACACTGAACTGCAATGTGTGTTTACGATTTCCAATATTTGTAAAGATATCCTGCAGGAGTTTTGCATCCACTTTGTGATAGAATGGGAATTTTGCACCGTTACGTTCTGCATACTGACCACGACGTTTTCTGAGATAATCATCCTGCTCAATAAAACGGTTTAGGATTTCCCACTGCTGTGCAGGTGTAAATGTTACACCGTTGATTGTCTGGTTACCATCAAACACAATCTCTGTTGAATTGCGTGGGATGTACATCAGGTCAGTCGTGTTATTTCCGTCACCATTCATGTCGCCATCATACACATAACTGTAAACTCCATCATGCGAACCTTCATAGAACAATGAAATGGTAGTACCAAGTGCTTTCAGATATTCTTTGCGATATGATATAGCACCAATTATACGATGAGGAACAGCGTACTGAGAATATGCTGCTTCAAGATCATTCTGAGTTTTTGAAGTTGGGTTTGCATTCCATACCGATGATGCCTGTGAACCCGGATTAGCAGTTACATCCATCGCATGTGTATACGTGTATGCAAGCATTCCATAAAATCCGCTGGTAAATGCTTTCTGCAATTGCGTGGTGAACTGGAATGATCCTCCCTTGTTTGTATTCTCCAGTACGATTGCGGTTGTAATGTTGCTGTTAATCCTGTTGTTACCAGTATAACGTGGACGTTTATCTGCGCCATTTGCAAATCCATTCGGTGCAAGAAGGTTAGCATTTCTCATCCACACACCATTCACCTCTTTTGTATAGATGGCTTCAACAGTCAGGTTGAATCCTTTTCCGAGATTGCGATCGATGGCAATATTTGTTCTCCATACCTGCGGGAATTTCCAATTATCACTTGTAACCACGATGTTAACAGGTAATGATGTTCCAGCAGTTGATGGGAAACTATCCCTGTACTGATCTGGATTAGGATTAAAGCGGAAATTACCAAGTCGTGAAGCTTGTGTAACACTCACTGAATTCTGATACATACCGCTGTTTGTCGGAATATTTGTGAGCCATACGAATGGTACACGGCCTGTAAACAATCCGGTACCACCACGAAGGATCATCACTTTATCTCCTTCCATATCCCAACGGAATCCTGCGCGTGGTGACCAGTACCATGCAGATTTTGGAAATGCGCCTGTTGTGTAATTTGTCGGCTTACCAAATTTATCAGGTAAAGTGAGCGCTGCAACAGAAGGATTTGACAAAGGTTGATCGCTGTAAATCGGACGGTCAACACGAAGTCCTGCTGTAATTTTCAATTTATTATTTACGTTGATCTCATCCTGGATGTATAACCCCAACTGTGCGATTTTCAATTCAGCAGAGTAAACTGCTTTTTTCCCTGGCACCAGTGAATATGTATAAGCATAGTAGAATGGAGCCTGGTTGGTAATGAAATCGTTCAGCGATCTGTAGATATAGTAACTGTTTGAACCAGCCATAAACATATTACCTACTTGCTGATATTCATATTGACCACCAGCAGTGAATGTATGTTTACCGGCGAAATAGGAGAAGTTGTCAATTACAGAATAGATCTTATTCAGCACATCGTTGTTCGGTGTAAAAGGATCCATTCCCGCATGCATGTAATTCTGGTTGGTTGAGGTAGGGTTGTTCAGGAAATCAATTGTTGGAAAGAAGCCACCGTTAAAACCGCGTGTGCTCTGAATTTTTGTATAAGTACCAATGATCTGGTTTGCAAATTTGTTTGTGAAACGGCTGTTCAATTCCACGGTTCCTGACATCACCGTATTCTCAAAGAAATAATTTGAATTAGCAAATGCCATTGAGTTGTTGGAGAAACGGTTATTGTTCAAACGAGTCAATACACCAGTTATACCTCCATTTGGAATACTGCTTCCATTTAGTTGCTGGTCTTCTTCGCCTTTCATGTGACTGAATTTCATCGTCACTTTGTGTTTGTTGCTCACGTTCCAGTCAACACGGCCGAGAATTTTTGTATTGCTGATTCCGAAATTGGGGAAGTTGTCATATGGACCTGTTTCATAACCGTATTGCGTACGTAAGAAATCAGATAATTTCTTTAATGAGTCAGCATGTGTTGCCGAAACATTCGAACCTGTAGCGCCCACACCAGATGGTCTCCAGGGAATACCAGGGAAAATGCGGTCTTCCATTTCACCACTCAGGAAGAAAAACAATTTGTTTTTAATGATTGGTCCGCCAAAACGCAAACCATATAATTTACTTGAACTTTTCTGTGCTTCCGGTAATTCGATATCTCCAACTTTTGTACCGTTGAAAGACTGGTCACGGTAATATCCATAGGCCGAACCGGTAAATACGTTTGTACCACTTCTTGTAACAGCACTGATTCCCGCACCGGTAAAATTCGCCTGGCGAACATCAAATGGTGCAATGTTCACACTCACTTCTTCAATCGCATCAAGTGAAATTGGCTGACTGCTTCCACCAGGTAATGCATCTGAACTCAAACCAAAATTGTTATTCAGGTTTGCACCATCGATCTGGATATTATT
>CAZCKF010000222.1:0-6096 GCA_964499155.1 uncultured Chitinophagaceae bacterium | reverse complement strand
GTCTGGTATTTGAGCTTCAATCACCACATAATTGTCCATCACCACAACTGACTTTTTTAGCAATGCAAACTCACGCATGCGCTTCATTTCTGCTGCATCAGTTTTTAAAAAAGTAAAAAAGACGTGTCGGCCACGCCAGGCGGGTGGAATTTCTCCGGTGGAAATAAAATGCTGGAAGATGGTTTTTTTCTCGGAAAAATAAGGTGTAGTGAAAGGATGTGATATCCAGGGGTAAGCATTTGAATACACTGTACTGAAATAGGGGATAAGATCTGAACCTATAATCAGTGTTTTGTTTGTACTGAATTCACCGATATGGCCAAGCAGATCATGTTGTTCACGTGACAGATGTGTATCTGATGGAACACGTCGCACAAAACGCAATTCATTTACAAGCCACAAAAAATTATCACTTAGAAAAAGTGAAATGAAAACGATCAATAATGCAAGGTGCTTTTTTCTTAAGTAATCTATAACTGAGGGCAGTATATAAACACCGAGAAGAAACAATCCGCTCCATACATATCCCCTGGTAAAATGCAGTGGCTGCATTGGTTTTATAAATAATTCGTGATTGGCCAGTGCAAATGCAACAATGAACCAACACAAAAACAGCCTGCTGTACATATGAGAAAGAAATCCGGACAACCTGATCCTATATAGGGTTAGAAGTGAAAGAAATCCAACGATGCAATAGGCGGGAAGAATATTAAAAAAGCGCAATCGCCAGTTAAGCGCGTATTGTTCACTAACCGATCGGTGTTCCGGGAACTGTTGCAGGTAATACAGATAATAATAAAAATGGAAGGCGATAATGCAGATCGCACCTAATAAAACATATCCCGGAATTTGTTTATTCCTGAGCATTATTTTTTCTGCAAAAAGCCAGGTTGTTACAATGGCAAGCAATTCTGTTCCAGTAAATGGATGTGCAATACTTGTAACAAGACATGCAATTAAAAACTGTAACCATTTTTGTTTTAAAATGAATAGAATGGCAAGAAGAAAAAGCAGGTGATAAAATGCTTCAACAGAAATAAACATGGCTCTTCCCATATTCAAACCCCACCATCCCCAACCAGGGTCCAGGATAAAAATGGAGTCCATCCATTCCATACCTGGAAATTCCTTGAAGCCCCTTACAACCATTCCACATAATGCCAGTATGCCTCCTCCCCAGCAAAACAACACTATCCCCAATATTCTGTATTTGCTCGAAGGAGCAACATGATCGTATATACTGATCATGATCCTAAAACAAAGAAAGGCGCATAACAGTGTAAATGGGATCAGTATCCAGTTGTGTGGAATGCCCAATTTCAGTAGTAAGGCAAAAAAAACAGTTTGAGGTTGGAAATAAATAGGAGTATACCCATCCTTGTCATTAAAAGGATTTGAATAAAAAATATTTGAATAAGAATCATTGTATTGCTTTGCATACGCGATATAGGAGACATTATCGTGCATGATATAGCCAGAAGGGACAAGTCCCCGGTGATTCACGCAATACCCGATGAAAAATAAAATCATCGGGACTGTTAGTAGCAGAGCAAACAGCCACCTGTTATGTATGAATCGACTCATTCTGATTTTCTTAAAGTATATAACACCAGCATTACAATAACGGATAATATGGTTATTGCCGAAATCCACATGCACCACTTCACTTCAACCGGGTCATATATTAATTCGACAACTGTTTCTCCTTTGTAAACGGGTAGTCCAATAAACGCGAGGTTTAAACTGTAAACCGGCCGTTGATCTTTATTTACATACGCCCTCCAGTTGTGATTCCATTGTTGGAAAACAACCAACAGGCCTTCAAGATCCTGCAATACATGTAAAACCATTCGATTCGGTGATATGGATTTTATTTCTACTGTTCCTGTAGAAAACGAATCCATAAATGCACGTTGATCTAACTGGTAAGCTGCATAATCCTTATCTGTGATTAGTGTATCTGGCAACAGTTTAGTTGCGAAATAGGCAATGCGTTGTTGATCAAAAACATTTCGCAAATCCCTTCTATTAGAAAAACTATCATAATCACTATTCACTGTAGGTGTTATCAAATGATCGTGGTATCGAATCGTTTTGTCATAAAATAGGGAATAACCTTCCGGGTGTACTGTTGTTGAATCTGCATAATATCCTGTTCGTATTGTTTGATTCATGTCCGGAACAGGATAACCATCGGGAAATGAATCTACATATTTGTCAACCTGTGCTGTTTTTAACTGAGAAAAGAAAGTAAGTGGAAGAGCGAACTGGGCGAACAGGATCACATTGAGCGCAAACAACACTAAATGTTTCATCGACCATGTTCGATTCTTTTTTAGGAGAAAAATAAAAGCGACGACAAAACATAATTGAAGAATGGATTCTCCAAAACCGAAATGATTAAAAGTGATGGAATCAAGGATAGGTTTTATTCCAGTTGTTGCGGGGAATGATTTTATACCAATGGCGCAGATTAATCCTATGACAAGTAGGGCACAGGCAATTGAAATTGAAATTACCCTTACTTGTTTCCATTTCCATCCCGTTTCAATAAAACGATGTAAAGCAATACATCCCAACACTATTATTCCGAGAGAAGTAAAAACACGAACTGTTCCGGGATGCCTGAATGTTTTAAAAAAGGGAAGAATGCGGTAAGACCATTCATGTACCGGGGTGATATTACCAATACTGTAAATAAAAAAGAAAGCAATACCTGCAAGAATGAATTTTTGCAGGATCGTTTTTTTGGAGAGTAGTGTTAAAATAAAAAATATAAACAAAAGCAAACCCACATAACCATTTCTTACACTCAGATCTGTATTGATCAATTCATGTGACCTTGAAGGTGCCTGTGGGGTAAAAAAAGAAATTATCCCTGGAAGAGGAAATGGGTTGGTTGCAGCTCTTTCAATGGAAAGTCCGCTTCCCCGGCTGTAATAAGGTAGAAAATCGATGTAAGAATAAATGGCGGGACTGCAGATGAATAAAAACAGAACTGCACTTATAATTAGAAACTTCCACCATGCCTTGTTCAGATATTTATTGCGTGATGATTTATGAAAATATAATGTAACAACAGCAGCAATTAAAACATACGCTGCGAGAATAAAAAACGAAGGATAACCGCATAGAAATAAAAAGGAAAGTGATGTAGCAAAACCAATCGCATTTATAAAATCAACCCTTCTTGTTAGAACAATAAATGAGGAGAAAACAAATGGCAGGAAAGCAGCACTTGCTACCCATGGCATCACGGATGCACTGTCCGTTATGTATCCGCAGGCTACAAAACTGATGGCACCCACAACTCGTGAAGGCCGGTTGCATCCAAGAACATCAAGCAACCTGTACATGCCGATGGCGGCAACCACCAGGTAAATAATCATTTCCGTTTGCAAAACCGACATGTTATACCGGGTAATAAACGAAATGACAAGCACGATTGGATTCCATGTCATTCCCTGCATATCTGCATGAATGGGAAAACCTGTATATAAAAAAGGTGACCAAAATGGAAAGTGTCCATTTTGAATGGATTCACTTACGTGATACCGAAATGGGAGATATTGAACAAGCGCATCATTTTTAAAAGAAAAAACATGAAAGGTGGCGGGCCAGAAAGTCAGCAGCGTTATAATGATAAGCAGCAGGTAATCAAAACTTCTTTCAGTGATGCGGGCTTGTTTAAACATCAGGTTTGTTGCATCATTTTTTCACAGGTAAATTTCCATACACTTCACGAATAATATACAAAGGTCGTTTTCTTGATTCATCATAAATGCGCTGCACATATTCTCCCAGGATACGAATGGTTACGAGTTGGATGCCTCCAAAAAAAAGGATTACAATGATCAGCGTGGTAAAACCTTCTGGTACCTGGCCCCATACAAGTTTTTTTGTAAGTATCCATACAGCATACAAAATACTTCCTATGATAATGAACAATCCAAGCCTTCCAAGGAATTTGATGGGATAATCACTGAAACTGTAAATACCATTATAGGCAAGCTTGAATAACTGTCGAAATGAATATTTTGAGAGACCTGCTGTTCTTGCATCGCGATCGATTATTATCCCTTTTTGCCGGAATCCAACCCATGACCTGATACCACGGAAAAACAAACTTTGTTCGGGCATTTTTAAAATTTCATCAACCACTTTCTTTTTCATCAGGCAGAAGTCTCCACTGTCTAGTGGAATATTGATGGCAAAGACATATTTCAAAAGCCGGTAAGAAAACCAGTATGCACTTTTTTTAAAAACGTTTTCTTTCCTGTTCTTTCTTACAGCATATACAACATCAAAATCTTTATTCAGTTCTTCATGTAATAATTTGAAATGTTCAGGTGCATCCTGCAGGTCACCATCCATGATACCAACAAGATTGCCGCTTGCATATTGAACGCCCGCCCATATCGAACGCTGATGACCAAAATTTCTTGAGAGATCAATAATTTTCCATCTCGGGTCCGTATTATGGATCATGATCAGTTTTTCAAGCGTCGAATCTGAAGAGCCATCATTTACACAAATTACTTCCCAATCACGGCTCATTTCATTCAATACCGCGGATGTACGTTCATACAACGCAGCGATATTGTCTTCTTCATCAAAAACCGGTATGATAATACTGATGTCCATGATTATATTTTCTTCCACACCCCCAAAATGCTTCTTCCGAAAGAGTAAAATAAAAGCTTATCTGTGATTCTTGAAACCGGGATGAAATACCTGTCCCAAAAACTAACTTGTTGCTGCTTCGCATTTTGCTGGTGCAGCAATAGTTTGTTCGCCAGTGAAGCAAAAAAACCAACAGTATCCAAATAACGTAATTCGATCAATTCAGCAGTTGCAGGTGCGATCTCACGCATCATTTTTCTTGTATACCTGCGATAATGTCCAAGTGCTTTGTCAAATTCACTGTACAAAACCTGGTAAGCAGGCGAAAGGATCACCAGGTATCCTCCTGTTTTAAGCAGATCCATGGCACATTGCATTTCCTGACTGTCCTTTTCGATATGCTCAAGAACGTCGATATATATTATGGTGTCAAAAGAATTTCGTTGGTCCCCGATGGTTTCAAGGGTTCCTACTGCGATCCTGCAATTGGAGGGTAGCGTACCTGATTGAATCTTTTCCCTGATTGCAGAAGCAAGTGATTCATCAGGTTCAAGCAGCAGCCATTCTGCAGGTCTTCCATCATTCAGCAACTTGCTGGTTGCACCCGCACCCGCTCCCACTTCAAGAACCCGGTCACCTATGTAGCGGCTAATAAATGATGAAAAATATTTTTTCCAGTTTTGAGCCTTTTCAAAAAAGGCCAGTTCATTTCCAGGGTATTTGTACCCGTTATTCATTCTTGTTTTTTTCTACAAAACCAAGGTAATCTTCAAAATGCTGAGCCGGGATAAAACGGCGCTGGGAATGATTTACCAGGTATAATAACATGGTGAATAATGAAAGAAGAAAGGCTTGCAACAAAACGATCAACAAGGATGACACGAGTGTTGATGCCCAACCAGGGATGGCATAATCAGTAAATGTTCGAATGCCGATGATTACAAGGATGGCGATAAAACTTACCACGATTAAAAAGATCGAGATCATCAGCAACCTTGTTGCAATCACATCGATAAAAACTGCAATGGCACCCAGTCCGTGCATCAGCAGTGAAGTAAAATTCATTTTTGATTGCCCTGCATATCTTTTTCCGCGGTGAGTTGCAACACTTGAAAATGGAAGTCCTGAACGAATAATCCCTCCAGGCAGGTGGCTCCATATTTCACTGTAATAGACAAGCCTGTCAAGCATGGGCCGGGGACTGACCATGAAATTGCCGAAGGCAATTCTTTTTCCTGTAAGCAGAGAAAATATTTGCTGGAATATTTTATAAAACATCCTGAACCTTCTTCCTTCCTGTCGTGATTTTCTATATCCCGCAATGATTTTGTTCGGTGCAATATCCGATGCGTGCAATAAAACAGGAATATCCTGTGGTCGGTCTTCACCATCACAATCCATAACGATCACTTTATCGCATTGCAAATTGTGGTGAATGTATGCAAGCCCGATTGCAAGAGCTTTTTGGTGACC
>CAZCKF010000221.1:0-6101 GCA_964499155.1 uncultured Chitinophagaceae bacterium | reverse complement strand
GCCTTTTAAAGCACTGCGACCCGTGAGGTCAGCAGCTCAACAAATTGCATCAAGACCTTATGATGTATTGAACGTTGAAGAAGCACGAAGCGAAGCAAATGGAAATGACCTCTCTTTCCTGCATGTAACACGCGCGGAAATCGACCTGCAACCTGGTATAGATGTTCATTCCCAGGAGGTATATGATAAAGCAAGATTGAATCTGCAAAAATTGATCGATCAGCAAAAACTGAAGCAGGATGAACATCCGTTTTATTATATCTATCAACTGATCATGGACGGTCGAAGCCAGACCGGTCTCGTTTGCATTTCATCGATTGAAGATTATCATAAAAACAAAATCAAGAAGCATGAATTCACGCGGCCTGAAAAAGAAAAGGACCGCATTGATCATATGCGTACGATCCGTGCGCAAACAGGCAACGTTTTCCTCGCTTATAATAATGTAAAAGAACTCGATGCACTGATCGAGCACTGGAAAAAAAACCAGGAACCGCAGTATGATTTTACTGCACCTGATGGAATCCAACATTCAATTTGGGTCGTGAATCATCCCGCTGTAATCGCATCCATCACTGCACTGTTTGAAGCCAAAGTTCCTGCAACATATATTGCCGATGGACATCACCGAGCTGCATCTGCAGCCAAAGTTGCAGACCAGTTACCCGACAGTCGCGATGCAAAATTTTTCCTCACCACCATTTTCCCTGCAAGCCAGTTGCAGATCATGGATTACAACCGCGTTGTAAAAGATCTGAATGGTTTATCTCCGGATGAATTCCTGAAAAAAATCTCTGAGCGATTTGATATTGAAAAAAGCGACAAACCCGTTAAACCAATTGCACCGAAAGAATTCGGCATGTACCTCCAGAACCAATGGTACCGGCTACGGGCACACGAAAATATTTTGAAAACGGATCCTGTGGGTGTGCTCGATGTTTCGATTTTGTCCGACAACCTCCTCGATCCCATCCTTGGAATCAAGGACCAGCGCACCGACAAAAGAATTGATTTTGTCGGGGGCATCCGCGGATTAAAGGAACTCGAAAACCGCGTGAACAGTGGTGAAATGGCCGTCGCATTCTCCCTCCACCCCGTAAGCATCCAGCAATTGTTCGACATTGCCGATTCCGGTGAAGTGATGCCACCAAAGAGCACCTGGTTTGAGCCGAAGTTGAGAGATGGGTTGTTGACGCATTTGATTTGAAGGAAGGGTTTTCATTTAAGAAAAACAGATTGTATTAATGAATCACTCTTTCGTAGGAGCCTTCCTATTCAAAACATTAAAATAGGTATCGTTCATCATATTCCACGCCATGTATGATCAAATTATTGAATATGCCCCAGCGGGGCCTCCCCTTTGTAGAAACCGATTGCATTAATGAACCCCAGGCTCCGTAGGAGCCCTCCTATTCAAAACATTTAAATAGGTATCGTTCATCATATTCCACGCCATGTATGATCAAATTATTGAGTAGGCCCCAGCGGGGCCTCCCCTTTGTAGAAACCGATTGCATTAATGAACCCCAGGCTCCGTAGGAGCCTTCCTATTCAAAATATTCAAATAGGTATCGTTCATCATATTCCACGTCATGTTCGATCAGCAGTTCTGCATATTCTTGTCTGAAAGATTTTTTCAAATGGTGAATCGGTTGATTCAAAATATATTTCGCAACGCGATCAATATCATTTTTCGAATACGAAAACGCACCATAACCGCCCTGCCATTGAAATTTATTTGTACACAAGCGATTGTCATTAATAAAATCGGTTGATTTTGATTTTACATCACGCATTAAATCTGCAATTGATTGTTCCGGTGATTGACCAATAAATAAATGACAATGATCCGGCATACAATAAATCTGTATCATTTTATGACCACGGTTGTTTACCATTCCCGTTATATATTTTTCTATACGATTTCTGATCGGTTCAATGATCAATGCTTCCCGGTATTTTACTGCAAAAACCATCTGAACATACAATTGGGTATATGTATTTGACATATACCAAATCTATTTGGAACAAAATCCATTGCAATGGTGTTTTCACCTACTAAAAAGAAGAAAATTCTTGTGCGTGGAATTAAATTCTTGCGTATGTATCATGTTTTTTCAATTAAAACATGGAAGGCTCCTACGGAGCCGGGGGGGAATAATAATTCATCTATTCTACAAAGGGAGGACCCCTCCGGGGTCAATCATGCGCCACAATTCTTTTCATTTGTTGTAGAAATAAAGCATTTATCAACCATGGGGTAACAAATTCCCTATTTCTCCTTCAACTGATAATACTGCCCGGAAGGCATGCGGAATACGCGACCCTTTTGGAAATCGGAGAAACTGGCATATTCGGCTGCGTGGTTTTTGGTCCATGCATCGTAGGCCGTGAGATTTTCTACGGTACCGAAAAGCCATTGGTTGTATGAATCGAACATACCTGATTGCAGAAGTTGTTTGTGGTAATCGAATAACCTGAATGGATATTTTCCCGCATAATTCTCATACCAGTCCAGAATAAATCGTGTACGGATCATCGTGAGGGTCTCGGTATTCAAGCCGCGAGAAGCAAGAGAAGATTGCTTGTTCATAGTGGTAAGAAACGCTTTGGCGAATTCGCTTCTTTTTTCTTCACCACCAAGTATGTTGACGTCCGCAAATAATTTTTCCTTGTATGCATCAAACAGCATTTGTTTCATTTGCGTTGCACGTTCTGTCAATGATTCCATATTCACGAAAATTTCACCGTAGATCAGGGCCCAAACCTTGTCCTTGGTGAAATAATAATGACGGGCTGCATTGTAATAATTGCCGGCAAATGATGGATCTACCTCAATGCCCTTTTCCCATTGGTTGATTGCAGAAAAATCTTTTTTTGACCAGAGCAGTTCTCCATACTCACTCAACAATGGACCACTGCGTGGAAATTTCTTTAATGCTGTTTTATACGTTTTCTCTGCATTCTTTACATCTTCAAGCGCCTTGTAAACATTGCCTGCAAGCTGATAAGAAACAATGTCTGCATCCTTTCTTTCCATCAACACCTCTACCCCTTCAAGTGCTCGTACAAAATCACGCTTGAAGAAAAAAGCCTGGATCAATTCCTTATTCAGATCGAGGTTATCCTTATCAGTTTCGAGGGCTCGTGAAAGCACGATGATCGCATTATCCCAGTCACCCGTACGCATAAACGAACGGGCCGTTTCAATCGGTGTCTGAGCCTGGGCAAATGTTACAGAAAACAGTGTCAATGCAAGGAAAAAAAGCTTCTTCATGCGGGCAAGTTAAAGAGAATCGTATAAGGGTGAACGGGGAATAGACGGATTTAACAAACTGCGGGTTGCTTGCCAGGAGTTTCACGCAAAGAACAAAACTGGTTATTGGCTTTTGGCTGTTGGCTTTTGGAGGGAATTAAGTGGACTATTCAAAAATATGGTGGTTTTCAGGGTATGTTCAGATTCGAATTCAGTATTTTGTTATTCGCAACATTGATTATTGCCATATGAATGAACCAAAAAGATTATTCGATTGCCTGGAAATGTCGAAACATCCCCTGCCTGATATGCTGTCGGGTAAGGAGAATGGAAAATGGAAACAGTACAGCACCCAGGATGTAAAGAACCTAACTGAAAAGCTGGGAGCCGGGTTGATTGCCATGGGCATTTCTGCCGGTGACATGACACCTGAAGGAAGAGATAAGATTGCCATCCTCTGCAAAAACAGGCCTGAATGGATGCTGATCGACCTCGCGGTTCAACAAACAGGTGCCATACTAACACCTCTCTATCCGACCATTGGCGTAAACGATCTTGAATTTGTTTTGAATGATGCAAAGGTGAAAATGGTATTTGTAAATGATGAAGAATTGTATCACAAGGTATACAGTGTAAAAAGCCGCGTTCCTTCCCTGCAGGAAATTTTTACTATAGAACATGTTGCTAATGCCCGACACTGGAAGGATGTTTTCAATGCTGCCACACCACAGGCAACAGAACAATTAAAACAAACTGCTGACAAAATAAAATACGAAGACCTCGCCACTATTATATATACATCAGGAACAACCGGTACACCGAAGGGTGTTATGCTTTCACACCAAAATATTTTAAGCAATGTGATCACCTGCATTCCATGTTTCCCGCCAACTGGCGACAGGTGTTTAAGTTTCCTGCCATTGAATCACATTTTTGAGCGCATGGTGACATACCTCTATTTGTTTAATGGCATTTCCATTTATTATGCAGAAAGTCTTGAAACGATTGGCGATAATTTGAAAGAAGTGAAGCCATCGATGTTTACTACTGTGCCGCGCCTACTTGAAAAAGTTTATGACAAGATCATGGCGAAGGGCAGTGAGCTAACAGGAATGAAAAAGAAATTATTTTTCTGGGCGCACGGACTTGCAGAAAAATTTGAGATCAATAAATCTCAACCACTGGGTTATAAATTACAACTCGCATTAGCCAATAAGATCATTTTTAAAAAATGGCGTGAAGCACTCGGCGGAAATATTCGTTGCATCGTATCGGGTGGTGCTGCATGCCAGGTCAGGCTGATACGAATTTTTACTGCTGCACAAATCCCTATCATGGAAGGCTATGGTCTTACTGAAACCTCGCCTGTGATTGCAGTAAATCGTTACAATGAAAAGGAAAGAAAATTCGGAACTGTTGGTCCATTGATCGAAGATGTGGAAGTTCAAATTGCAGAAGACGGAGAAATTCTATGCAAGGGTCCGAACGTAATGATGGGATATTATAAAAGACCAGATCTGACCTCTGAGGTGATGAAGGATAACTGGTTCCTTACAGGTGACATCGGTATGCTGGTAGATTATTCCGGAAAAGAACATCATTACGATAAGGGACAACCCGAAGGTGTTGTAAGACCATCAGATAAAAAATATTTGAAGATTACTGACCGCAAAAAGGAATTGTTTAAGACAAGTGGTGGAAAATATGTTGCCCCTCTTCCAATCGAAAACAAACTCAAGGAATCTCCCTATATAGAACAGGTAATGGTTGTGGGTGCCGAAAAAAAATTTGTCGGCGCACTGATCGTTCCATCGTTTCCCAACCTGCGCGAATGGTGCCGGGCAAACAACATTGAATTCACTTCACCATCCGAGATCATTCGGAATGAGAAGGTGATCGAACTTTACAAGGACCTCGTTGAATCTTTTAATAAATATTTCAATCATGTGGAGCAGGTTAAAAAATTCCAGCTCTTACCCAATGAATGGAGTGTTGAAACCGGTGAAATGACACCGAAGATGAGTATTAAAAGAAAGGTGGTGATGGAGAAGTATGGCCAGAAGGTGAATGAAATATATGGATAAAAAGCTGTTGGCTTTTGGCTATTGGCTGTTGGAGACTACTTATTAAATCTTGGAAAATAAAAGCTTGCAGGTAAGATGTTAAACTGCACACTGCTCCATCCTCTTAATTCAGTAAATTCAATGTTGCTTAAACCTCGTTGTGATGCGGATGTTGAAGAAATTATTATACCTCAGTTTTCTTTTGTTTTTTTCTGCGGGGTTCAATTCTAAAGCCCAAAACCTCAGTCGAAAAGTTGAATCAATATTTAATCGTTATGCCGATTCAGGTTTTGCTGGTTCAGTTCTTGTTTCCGAAAAAGGAAATGTAAGTTTTAAAAAAAGTTATGGTTACGCCGATCGTTCAACAAGAAAATTAAATTCCCCGACAACAACATTCAATGCAGCTTCCATAGGAAAACAATTCACGGCCTATGCCATTCTTTTGTTGGAAAAACAAAAAAAGCTGAGTACGAATGATTATGTTGCTAAATACATCAAGCATTTTAAGGATGGCCGTGACAGCATGAAGATCCATCACTTGTTGTCGCATACTTCAGGATTAACAAAAGAAGGGACGTTGCTTGATTATACAACAAGAGAAAAATTTATCAAATCAGTTAAGGACAGTGCAATGGAATCAATACCTGGTCAGGCATACCGGTATTCGAATGCAGGATATTCAATGCTTGCGGCCATTGTTGAAATCGCATCTGGAATGCCATTCGAAGATTACTTGCTGCAATATATTTTTCGTCCATTAAGAATGGATGATACAGGTTTCC
>CAZCKF010000220.1:0-6111 GCA_964499155.1 uncultured Chitinophagaceae bacterium | reverse complement strand
GACAATGCATCAATAATATTGGATGATGCATGCTGGAGTAATTCCGTTCTTCGAATTGTAGTTACAGGTATGGGAATGCTACGTATACTTGTAGCAGATGTTACACCTGTTACAGTAACACCTGCATTTTCAACTATGGTTGATACAAGTGTAAAATTTCTTTCCATGTCAGCATGAAGGTCAATGTGCTCAACAATGGAATTGTATCCTGTGTGTGAAACTTCAAGAAGGTGATGTCCCTGAGGAACATTTTCTATTTCATAAAAGCCCTGCTCATTGGCCTGGGTTCCAATTCTTGCATCAGCAAAATAAATTGTTGCACCCGGAAGTGGTGCTCCGGTTAAGGAATCCGTGACTTTTCCTTTCAGGGTCAGACGAGGCGTTTCATTAGCAAAAGCTTGACCAGCAACACAAATCAAAAAACACATCAGGAAAAGGTATCTCACTTTTTGAAACTTTGTTGCAATTTACATAAAGGGGGTATAAATTGAATAAGTCTTCCAATGAAAAGTTTTCATTAAGATTTCTTCTTTGACCTTTCGTCAGTTCTTGATTTGATTGCCTGAGTAAGTTCAATCAGTGTAAGTCGGATTTCGATCAATTCATCCCATGGATAACCTTGCTCTATAGCGTGCAGAAATTGTTTATTGTAGTCAATAAAGAGTGAGATCAATTTCTCAAGCGGTAGTTTATTCAGATCATACGACACTGCCTTTTTTCGCACAAATATTATTCCTACACTCTTTATGCAGGAATTTATCATTCCACTAAATGTAGTTGCGATGTGGATAATGCTATCGCACTTTGAGCATTGATCTTACTTGCTGAACTGCTCCATTCTGCAATCTCGCGTAATAAACACCTGGAGGAAAAGGATCACTGTTAAAAGTAACGGTGTGCTGGCCTTCACCACTGAATTCCTGGTCGACTAAAGTTTTGATCACTCGACCGAGAGCATCAATAACCTGGATGGAAGTATGACCTCCTTCAGTCATGAAAGTAATTGTTGTTGAGTTGGTAAATGGATTCGGATAATTTTTGATGAGCATTTTATCCGTCAGATCCGGAAGTGATGAATGACATGAATTGGTTTTGACCACGGGCAAGGACTGGTAATTTTTTAGCATTACTGTTTCAACTGCTGTCGGATTCAGGCAAAACCATTTTTCCAGAAATGATGCATACACACTTCTGAAATCATATTGCATGGGCAGGTTATCATTTACGGTGACATTACCTGGTATGGTTGGGTTGCTTCCAAGTATTCCGTGTTGCACATAATCCCCAAAGAGAATCATCGGTGCCGCTGCACCATGATCGGTTCCCATACTACCATTTGATTTTATTCTTCTTCCAAATTCAGAAAATGTCATTCCCATTACCCGCCGATTCACACCGAGGAATTTTATATCATCCATAAATGCTTTGATCGCGTCGGAAACCCTTCTTAGCAACAGCGCATGTGCGCCTGAAGATGTATCACCAGTATTTACCTGAGTTGAATGCGTATCAAAACCTCCAATGCTCACCATGTACACTCTTGTTTTCAATCCACCTTTCACAAGTCTAGCGACAATTTTCAATTGGTCAGCAAGTGGATTATTAGTTGGATATGTGATTTGCTGTGGTACGCGCAATGCAGCCGCTTTAATAACTTCTGAATATTGCTGCGTTTGTTTTGCAACAGTCCTGATATAAGTCAGCTCATAACCCGCAGGTGTATTCGGAACAGGATCCTGCACGCCGTTGATCAGGTTATAAAAATTAACCGGATCCGAAATGCTCACACCGTGACTGACTGCAGGGCCTTGAAATGTAAACGATGTAACTGAACCAATTTGTATTCCCAATGGATCCGGCATGGTTGCATTTGGATATCCATTCGGATAATTAGGAAATTCTTCGCTCAGGTATCTGCCGATCCAACCACTGTTAACATATTGGTTTGAATCTGATCCACTCATCCAGATGTCCGTTGCCCTGAAATGAGAAAAATTCGGTGAAGGATAACCAACTGATTGAATGATCGAAGCTTTCCCTTCATTAAATAAAGTTTGTAGCCCTGTCATTGCCGGATGCAAACCGGTTTTAGGAAAATTATTAAGCTTGAGAACCTTGCTTTCTTCAATCGCAACATTTGATCTTGCTGAAGCATAGGAAGAATAAAATTCAAGTGGGATCACTGTGTTCAAACCATCATTACCACCATTCAACTGAACAAGAACCAATACATGGTCCGTATCAGTTGCAGCTCCCATCAATGCCTGGATCAATGGTGATTCCATGCCGAGTGCACGAATGGGAATTCCATTGATCAGCGTTGCGGCTGCTGGTACACCAATGCGTAAAAAATTTCTACGTTTCATAGACGATGGTTTGTTTAGCTCAACTGGTATTCGGCCAGGTTCATAAAATATTTATACAGATCCCTCAGGCGTGTGTACACAACCTGGTAATTTGCAGGTACAGGATTACTGATGTATGCATTCCATGCATTGGTCCAATAATAATCCTGGTCCTGGTTTGTCAGAAGGATTTGTTTCTTTAATGCATCTTTTGTAGCAGCAGTTAAATCAATCCTGTATAAAATATCAAGTGAATCCTGGATCAACACATTTGGGTCTGCAGGATTGGATAATTTTTTTGCAAACTCCACCGGGTCAATGATCAGTCTTTTTCCATTGCGAGAATAACCAGTATAAATCAATACATCTGTCAGAATATTTCGTTTTGGATAAGTGTCTGTATTGATCCATATTTCGTGGAATTGTGGCTCCTGGTAATATGCCTTCCAACCTGCAACATCCGGTGGATCACCAAGATTCTGCTGGAGCAATGCACTGTAACTATAAATGAAATTCCACATGTTATACGCATTCACATAATCAGAAGCTGCAGGAAATGCAACTCCATATTCACGGCACAGGCCAACCACCATATCAACGGGTGGCTTGATCAAACAACCTTTATTGACTGCATCGTAAAAATGTTCACTTTTAAGAAGTGCTTCGATCATTGGTTTAATTTCCCAATTAGTGTTTCTGAATATCTGCGCGAGAGGTTCGATTACATTCGTTTCTGTTGCCTGGTCAATTTTATAATAAACAAAGAAGCGGTAAAGTTTTCTTGCGATAAATCGTGACACTTCATTTTGCTTCGTAAAGATCATGTTCATCAAATCATCGAGTTCCAGGTTTCCTGCTGTCGCTCCTGTACGACCAGTTATGACGGTATTATTATAAAATGATGAGAACTGTTTGTTCTGTACATCATGTCTACCGGCACCAAATGCTGCTGCATTTGTATTTGCATTAATTGTCCAGCCAGTCAACACACGTGCAGCGCTCATTACATCGGCCTCCGTATAATTTGGGTTGTTTTCTTTTCCAAGCGTAAATAGTTCCTGTAATTCGCGCGCATAATTTTCATCCGGCGCTGAAGCAATATTGAGATAACCATTCAGGTAGCGTAGCATGGCAACATCAAGCGTAACCTGCCTGACAAATGATTTGAAATTGCCAAGTGCATTCGACCGCAACATCGCATTGTGCCTGTATATCCAAATACCAACGTCAATATCATCTGATTGTGTGGCGAAGTGATTGTGCCAGAACAGCGTCATCTTCTCGAGAATATTTCTATCCTGGTTGATCATTAACCCTGTCCACCATGATTTAAAGGATTGTCTTCTTCTGAAATTCACATCACCATCATAAGAATTGACATTCACCCAGGTATTTCCCTGGCTAACAGTTGTATCAGGATCTGCCGGTGGAATATTTGTATTGTCGTAATTTTTTATAGGAGGAGCTGGAGGTACTGCGGGCACAGTGAGCAGCGTGTCAACAGCCTGGCTCATTGTCATCGCCTTAAAAAAACTGACGTCTTCAGGTTTTGCTCCAAACATGGTACGCTTCAATAGATGAATTACTTCATTGGAGGTCCATGGCCCAGTGTAAGGATTTAAACCAGCATTTGTTCTGAAAGGTTGGGGAGAAGTTATCGTGGCAATTTGCCGGGCTTTGAAAAAATCACGTCTATCCATAGCCGGGGTTTTGGTATACAGGAATTGGTTTGACGCTAAAAGTAGAAATTCGTTTAAGCATTTTATAATATATCAACGTGTTTTTTTAGCCAGAAACAGGATAAATGAGTCATTTTCATTTAAAAACAGTGGTTTACATGGCATAGTTTTTTACTTTCACCCGGTATGCAAGCCTTGTCACTCGACCGCACTGTAAAAATCATCCTGTTACTGTTCCTTGTTTTTGCGGGTCTGATTTATTCACGTGACTTCCTGGTACCCATTGCTTTTGCTGGTTTGCTTGCCATGCTTTTCAGACCTCTTGCACGGAAAATCGAATCGAAAACAAATCGTGGTATCGGCGCTCTTGTATGTGTGCTGATCATCATTGCCGCTATTATTGGCATGGTTGCACTTTTATGGTGGCAGTTATCAGACCTGCTCAGTGATACTTCAGCCATCGAAAGAAAATTTGGGGACATGGTCCGTGACTTCAGGTATTGGATCAGCAAAAACTTTGGTATTTCTCCGAAGAAACAACAGGAGATCATGGAGCCAGGCGGACAGTCGCAGGGCACGAGTATACTTGCTTCTATTGCTGCGGCAATCACTGGTTCATTGGTTGATTTTTTATTGGTGCTGGTTTACATTTTTCTATTCCTGTATTTCCGTACGCATATAAAAAAATTCATCCTGATGCTTGTTCCCGCAGGTGAAAGAAAACATACGCAGCAAGTATTGGAAGAAATTCAAAAAGTGTCTCAACAATATCTTGGTGGAATGGGTATGATGATCGTTGGACTATGGATCATGTATGGAATCGGATTTTCCATTGTGGGTGTGGAGAATGCATTATTCTTTGCTGTGCTTTGTGGCTTACTCGAGATAATTCCTTTCGTTGGAAACCTAACTGGTAACCTAATCACCATTGTAATGGCGATCGGGCAAGGCGGTGATGTTAATATGGTGGTCGGAATTCTGATCGTGTACGCTATTGTACAGTTCATTCAATCTTACATCCTCGAACCACTCGTAGTTGGTTCAGAGGTTAATATCAACCCGCTCTTCACCATTATGATCCTTGTCCTTGGTGAACTTGTTTGGGGTATTCCTGGCATGGTACTCTCCATTCCTCTACTCGGAATATTTAAAATCATATGCGATCATGTAGAACCATTGAAGCCATATGGTTTTCTTATTGGTGAAGAGAAAAAGAAGTCAGCAGGATTAATTGAACGCATGAAGTCAATCTTCAAGAGAAAAAAATAACTCCCTTCACTTCAAGATTGCAATGATTAAATTTGAACCCATACATTGAAGGATTCGACCTTTTTGAACAAATTAATTGCATGAAAACTTTTCTAACCTGTTCATTTCTACTTGTGCTGATCATTTGCAGTTGTGAAAAAGAAACTCAGCCAGTGGAGGTAGAAGAATTTGTAGCATTTACTGCAAACGGACAGACGAGGACTGTTGAACCAAAAGACATTGCTGGTTTTACTTCCGGATTTATAGGCGCATTTTTCCAAGGTGATTCACTGTTAAGACTTGGCTATAAAAGAGATACTGATATGCTGCAGATAAGCATTCGTGAAAATAATCTTGCCGATGGTCAGTATAACCTTAATGATACCAATACAGTGATATTTACGGATGTATATGACAACAACCGGAGATATTATACCGATTCAAATCACAGGGGGAAAATTGTTTTCCAGACAGATACAATTGAATCCGAATCAGGATCCTACAGAATACTAAAAGGTACTTTTAATTTTCTTGCGCGCGATACATCCCCAACCAGAACAATCAATGTGCTCAATGGAAGTTTCCAGTTAAAGCGTTTTTAAAACCCAAATACTAAATATTTCCTAACGTACAATAATAGTACGATCCTGTTCGTATTTCTGGAAACCACTTGCCATGAAACCTGCTGCATACTGCTTTGCAATCATGTTGATTGCCGCAAATTCATTCTCTCAACGTTACAGCATCAACCGATTCCAGGTTGGTGAACAACTGGATCTCATTGTTCAAAAAGCCATACAAAAATTCACTGAACATTATGATGCTGCTTTGTCGGTAGG
>CAZCKF010000219.1:0-6130 GCA_964499155.1 uncultured Chitinophagaceae bacterium | reverse complement strand
AACGCAGGTGACTCCTTTGATTTTGAAACAAAATTCATTGACAAAGATGTCCTTGTAATAACATTCGAAGGTGAAAGGGAGGAACGATTCTATTATCAATACAGAAGGGGAAAATGGATCGAGGCAGATACAGAGAATTATTTTGATATTGAAAATCAGTACAGGAAAATAAAACGAGGTGAAATACAGGCTGATGTTGACGCTTTCAGAAAACTATAAAAAAAATTGACGTGGAAAAGAGTAGCTTCATTAGGAAATGCATTGTGTACAACTCCATGTAATTTTTGCTAAATCCCCATCCGTGATTCCGTCAATAATTTTGTCATTGAATATAATACCGCAAGCATGAAAACATTTTTTATTCTTTTATTGATTGCATTTACCTCATCAATATCGGCTCAAAACGTTGGCGTTGGAACAACAACGCCTGCAGAAAAATTAGATGTTAACGGAAACATCAATGTTACAGGAACGATCAAAGTAAATGGAGTAGATGGTCAGCCCAACCAGGTACTGATGAAAAACAGTGGGGGTACTTTTGTATGGGGCGATATCGAATCGTATAAAAACTATGCTACGTTTATTAATGTTGGTGCGCAGTCATGGACTGTGCCGGCAGGCGTAACTAAAATTTGGGTTGAAGCATGGGGTGGTGGTGGTGGAGTGGGAATTTCCAGCGGAAGTGGTGGAGGCGGCGGTGGTTATGTGTCAGCAATTTTTACAGTAGTTCCTTCTTCTACAGTGAACATCACAGTAGGTACGGCGGGAACATCTGGTGGTTCTCCAACTGCTGGCGGAAATTCAACAGTATCAAATGCGTCTTCATTGGTAATTGCCAATGGAGGAGCTATTGGTGATCCGATCGGGTATTTGACAGCACCGGGAGGAGGTGGATCAGTTGGTGGTACTTCTTCTTATTTTATTCAAGCCGGTGAAGCAGGTCATCCCAATAAATCGGAATATTATCAAGGCGGCACATCTACATTCTACGAGGCTTTGACAGCGGGTAAAGGTGGTGATGGTGCAAACTCAGTAAATACCGGGGGTCGCGGCACTTATATTTTATACAACATAACAACGGCAACAAATGTCAGGGTAACATATGGCAGCAATGGAAGAATGCCTGGTGGAGGTGCTGGTGCATTAGGTAATTTTGGTGGTATAATATATAATGCCGGGCAGGGAATGGTAATCATTCATTATTAAGAAAGCCTATCGATGAGAAAAACATTTTCCGTATTCAAAAACTCTATCACTCTTTCCGTTCCTCTTCCTCTTTCAGTTTCTCTTTCATTATTATTTCTCCCTTTTTCAACATCTGCACAATTAAAACTTCCTTCCATCCTCAGCAACAACATGGTCCTCCAGCAAAAATCTTCTGTCAAACTCTGGGGCTGGGGCAATGCATCTGAGAAATTATTTGTTATTACTTCATGGAATAACAAATCAGATTCGGTGAAGGTGGATGAGAACAACAAATGGGAGATCAGTATTGAAACTCCTCAGGCAGGCGGCCCTTATACGATAACATTTCGGGGATCAAATACAGTAGTGCTTAAAAATATTTTGATTGGGGAAGTATGGATTTGTTCAGGTCAATCGAATATGGAATGGAATTATTACAATGGCGTTCCTCAAATACGTGAAGATCTTCCAACAGCAAAAAATGACAACATACGTTTTTTTAAAGTTCCAAGAAATACGGCTGAATACCCGCAGGAGAATGTTATTGGTGAATGGAGTTCCGCTGACACCAATAATGTAAAAACATTCAGTGCAGTTGCCTGGTATTTTGGGAGAAAGCTTAACCAGGAATTAAATGTTCCCATTGGATTGATACATGCAAGCTGGGGTGGGACGCCGGCGGAAACATGGACACCGGCAGAGATTGTAAACAACACGCCTCAATTAAAAGTTGCGGCAGCAAAAATCCCCCGATATGACTGGTGGCCAATAACGCCAGGATATACATATAACGCTATGATTTATCCAATTACCAAATTCAAAATCGCTGGTGCAATCTGGTATCAGGGAGAGGGTAATGTGATGGCTGCAGATCAATACCATAAAATTTTCGCAGCTATGATAGAAGCCTGGAGAAATAGCTGGGGGTATGTATTTCCATTTTATTATGTGCAGCTTGCTCCATTTAATTACGGCAATAATTTTATGGGACCATTATTGCGCGAATCACAAGCACATGTTTCGTCAACTGTTCCTGAAACAGGGATGATAGTAACAACTGATATTGCTGAGGATACCAATGATATTCATCCAAAAAATAAAAGGGATGTAGGAGTCAGGCTCGCAAATCTTGCATTGGCTGAAACATATGAACTGGATATTCGTGGAGTGAGAAATCCTGTTTATCGTTCTATGCGAATGAAAAAAAACCAGGTGATCATTTCTTTTGGATACCTGGAAAAAGGACTGATTCAAAAAGGTAAATCTTTAATCGGATTCCAGGTTGCAGGAGAGGACAAAGTATTTTATCCCGCAGAAGCAAAAATAAATTCAGATAAAAATGAGGTGATTGTCTGGAATAAAAACATTCAGAAGCCGGTTGCGGTTCGTTATTCTTTTACAAATACAGCACAGGGTAATCTTTTTTCTATTGAAGGTTTACCTGTCACTCCATTTCGTACAGATAATTGGTAAAAATTTCCGCACCGTCCCCGGCGGGAGACGGTGCGGGGGAGTGTAAAATCAACCACTTTTGTTACGTATAAAAAGTATATATAAACATCAAAACTGTGTAAGCATTCACTATTCACCATTCACACTCCAACGCCACCGCATTGCCGATGGGCTCTTCAGTAAGACAATAGCTATTTATTAGTTACGTGTAACAATTTTTAGACGAGGGTCGAAACTCCCAGTAAGCCATTCACTATTCACTTTTCACGGTATCTATGAAAAAAAGAGCCACCGGACTACCGATGGCTCTTTAAAAAGATAATAGCAATTTATCAATTTTGGACACTAATAGTATACTGCCCGATCATTCCATAGTTGCTTGTTGCAAACGTATTCGCAATGGTACTTACCGCGAGGTAATATTTACCGCTTGGAAGTGTTGTTCCAACATTCAGTGTATTTGGATTGTCGATTGTTGATACAAGTGCACCTGCCTGGTTGTAAACTTTCAATACTAGATCAACATTTCCACCTGCATTGCCCGTGCCAACATTTCCTGGTGTTACATTAATTGATCTTGAAGTAGTGCCGTCAATAGAGAAGAAGTCAACATCGCTTGAAGCATTGATGATACCACCAACAGATGTTGTCAGGATCGTATTTCCGGTCATAGTGTTGGAATGATCATCCGCTTTCATTCCACCAACTGCATTCTTAATTATAGTGATATCATCCTGGTACAATGTGCATCCATAAGGATTTGCACCATTGTGCCAAAGGGTAAGGTTGCGTGAATAACCAACACCCATGATTGGAGCCCAGCTTGTTTCACCAGTACCCAAACCGTAATGATAATCAGAAACCTTTACACAATTCTCATAATGTGCCTGGTGGTAAAGACCAATTGCGTGTGCGGCTTCGTGAGCTGCTGCTTCTGCAATCTTCTTTGAACCATAACCCAGCAATGAAGAGAATACAAAAGCAGGGTGATTGTTGCCTGGAGTGAACGTACCTACATACGATACACCACCTGTTTGCGTGCCATACCACTGCCATGTTTCAGTAATAATAACACGAATGCGCTTTCCCGCTGCATTGTATGCTGCTTCGTCAGTTGTTACAACCACGTTGAAAGGACTGTAATCATTTTGTACACGTAAAACAACGGCATCAATTTCAGCAGATGTCATATTTGCTGGTGCGCAGGTAAATGTATTACCACCGTTCCATGCAGTACCTGAAACAGTGTGGCCATTAAAATCAAGAAGGATAACGGATGCACCTGATGGCGCGGTTGTCGTGGTGGTGGTTGTAGTAGTAGTTGATGGTTTTCTTCTTGCAGTCGCTTCATCTTCTATTACCTGAGGGCGAAGCGTCTGGTTAAATTCTTTAATTCCGAAATCACATGCCTGTGAAGTTGGATCTGTCAAATCAGTGGTGGTGGCCTGCTGGTCATTGTTCTTCGTACATGCTGCGAGAAAAACAACAGCCAGGATAACTAAGTAGTTCTTCATGTTTAGGTTTTTAGAAATGGAAAGATTTGTTTGGTTAGCAACCGATGCAGGCAAAGGTGAAGCCGTGAGTTGTTATAGCTTTCTAAAACGCCGATGAATTTCAATGACTGAAATCAACAAAAATGGACTCTTTTTCTTTCGGCGATTTATTGTCCTCATTCGTCGAAAGCGCAAAAAATCTGGAGTAAGTAAATTCACTTAGATCCAAATTAGAAGAAGATTAGAGGAGGAGAAATTTGAAAATTTGAAGATCTGAAAATTTGAAAATTGGATTTATAGATTTGAAAATTTGAGGGTATATCCAAGCTGGAATACAAATTGTTTTAATCGAGTCGTCGATACTTCGGGTTATGCCCTGATTTTCGAATTGAAATGCCAATTGGGTTAACAATCAAAATATAAAACACGATGTAGAACTCTTCCATTTTCAAAGATTCCAGTTTATTAAAACTGTACCGTCAAATTTTCAAGTTTTCAAATTTTCTATTACTTGAGACTTTTCGAGTTTCAGAAGGTTTCACTGTTTTAATAACTGTACCGTCAAATTTTCAAATTTTAAAATCTTCAAATTGAGTACGATTTTCGTCTTAGCTTACTTTACGTTTTTTACGTGAAACAAATAAAAAAAAGGCGCCGATTTTACTCTGACGCCTTACCCATTTAACAAGCAAACTTCTTTAATATTGGAAGATCCAGTTAGAACTGGTTACCAGTACATCATCGATGCGAACATCTTCAGCAACAGAACCAGGAGTAATTGCTGCCTCGGTTATATAAGTAGATGTTGTGGTTCCCGCTGCGATCTGAATTTCTTTTTCAGCAAGTTCTCCAGAACCAATCCATTTAACACGAACGGTAACAGGAATTTCAACAGCCTGTGACAAGCTGATCTCAACTTTCCAGAAACTTTCGTTTCCATCAATGTGTTCTGTTACTACAGCATTTACTGAAATCACTTCGCCAGTTACAACCGGTGATGGTTCAGGAATTGGACTTACATCTTTTGTACATGATGCCATCGCAAATACAAGCATCAAAGCAATGATCTGTTTCATTTTGTTTTATTGGATTTTTATGATTTACATTTTTATATATAGAGCAAAGCATTCCCCGATGCTTTTCAGCATCCTTGAAATCATTGCAACTATCAACTTTGTTTATGGATATTCCGGTGCTATCGATGGCTCTTCATCAAGAGATGGTCCTCGAAGGCGTCTTGCCAATTCTTCAAATGCCTCAATAAATGAAAGGGGTAATAAGAAGCGTGCAACCGGTATTAAGTCCTTTAACAGCGTCATAGGGTTCGGATTTACGGAGCACAAATAAAGTATCCAAATTTGACATATGCAACACAATAAGTACTAATACTGATATACAATTTTGGAATATCCTGAGCTTGTCGAAGGATGGATTTTGAATTGGGTTGTGGATGAAAGGGGCTTATAGACTTACATATAAGCTATGTATTAAATATTGAAGATTTAGTATATGATAATTGTATTCAGGAAAATGCGAAAAACTTCTTTAAAGGCAATCGTGCTTTTTAGGTTTAAAAATGGGATAGGTATAAAATGGTGGTGTGACGGTGGAAAAATGTTTTTTTAGTTCAGTACCTTTTTTGCCGTCAAGTTGAACTATTCGTCCTTGTTTTGGAACAAGCCGAAGAATTGAGTTGTCTTGTAGTTTTTTTATCTGCTTCAATTGAATTGTGGTAAATGCAAATTTTATTGGTTTTCGATACAAATTTTTTGAGCCTGGTCAGGTTGAAAAATGATTTTAATCATATTTCTTCTTCCATTCTCTTGGTGAGTTAAATTTTTGAGGCGTGAGCAATCTCAAATTTTGGAATGACACTCGTCATTTGTTTAATTCAGGAACTTCCTTTTTTTTATCCAATGCTTAAATTGAATTCAACAGTATTATTTTTTTTGTTAATCATTTGGTCATGCAAGCGATCGTCTGTTTCAATTGACGTGATT
>CAZCKF010000218.1:0-6147 GCA_964499155.1 uncultured Chitinophagaceae bacterium | reverse complement strand
TGGCTGAAGGTGTATACTGTACATCAGATCCTGCATATCCTGCAACGTTTCCTGAATGTGTTGTGTTTTCTCCGCCTAATGCAATGTTAACGTTGGTAGAAATAGAGAGTCGATTTGTTCCGATAGTAAAATTTTGGTTATGAGCCATTGCAGGTGTTACAAAGCCCGAATAGTTTCCTGATGTTACGAGGTAATCCAGGTAGTCCCAATTCATGGAAGCCTGGTACGTGCCTGCACCGCATTGTGCAGATGACTGTATGGTTGATACAGTCAGTAAGAGGAGTAAGACTCCAATGGTAGCTTTTTTCTTCATGGGATGGATCTTTGTGGCTTTTCATCGAAATGGAAAAACAGTGTTACCTGCTTTTACAAAAACAGCTATCGATATTCTTCAAAACTAAAAAAGGGGGAGGTCTTTCTTTATGACGGTAGCCTTCAGTAGAATTGGATTCGGAAACCGATAACGGTTTTTACAACCGCTAAGATTGGGGTTTTTACTTAGAAATGCAACTGAAGAACTACTTTTTTTTAAGTGTTAGCACTAATACTTACAAAAATGAATTTGTCCTAAGAAAAATTACTATACGTATTCAACTGATATGACAAATCTTATTACTTATTATATGCGTCCTTATGATATTCCTCCGTTTATAAAAACAATGTAATCGTACTTTTACTAAATGGAACAAATTCATAAACCCGTTATCGGAATCAGTTGTGGTGACCTGAATGGCATCGGAACTGAATTGATCATAAAAGTTTTTTCTGATAATCGCATACTCGATCAGTGTACTCCTGTTGTTTTTGGATCAAATAAAATCATCAATTTTTACAGGAAATCGATTTCTGAATCTGCCTTTAATTACCAGATCACCAAAGAACTTAACAGGCTGAATCCAAAACAACTGAATGTTTACAATTGCTGGGAAGAGGATGTGATAGTTACCCCCGGGCAAGTGAATGAAACAGGTGGACGTTACGCAATTAAATCATTGGCTACAGCGGTTTATGCATTAAAAGAAAAAAAAATTGACGGCCTAGTCACAGCACCAATCCATAAAAAAAACATCCAATCAACAGATTTTAATTTCACCGGTCATACCCCTTATCTAAAAAATATTTTTGGGGTTCCAGATGTTGTCATGCTGTTGTGTGCAGGTTCTTTCAGGGTTGCGTTACTTACAGAACATGTTCCTGTAAAAGAAGTGGCTTCTCAAATTTCAAAAGAATCAATTGTAAAAAAACTTCAACTGATACATCAAAGCCTTGTGCGTGATTTTGGTATTGATAAACCAAAGATTGCCGTGCTTGGATTAAACCCTCATGCAGGTGATGATGGTTTGATTGGGAACGAAGAAGAAACTGCCATAATTCCTGCTGTTAAAGAAGCAAAGAACCAGATGCTGGTCTTTGGACCATTCTCTGCAGATGCTTTTTTTGCGCGGCGTCATTATCAATCATTTGATGCGGTGTTGGCCATGTATCACGACCAGGGCCTGATTCCATTCAAATCACTTGCTTCCGGCGAGGGGGTAAATTTCACAGCAGGACTGCCCGAAGTGCGCACATCACCCGATCATGGAACTGCTTTTGATATTGCAGGTAAAAACCTGGCAGATGAAAGTTCTTTTCTGACTGCAATTTTCGAATGTATCGATATCATAAAGCGCAAAAACACATACGATGAAAACCATAAGAACCCGTTGCGCAAAATAACGGCTGAAGTACTGGCTAATGTGGAGGATGAGAAAATTGATGAAAACTATTAGTTAGTTGGAGGTTGGAATTGTTGGAATGGTTGGAAGGGTTGGAGGTTCATAATTCGAAAATGCTTTCCTTTTTTGATAATGTGTTTCAATATTTAATGAAACGCAATCGGTCTGTTATTCGATCAATTCTTACACTACGAATGCCGCAAATTGAGCTTGATACTTTATCACAAACATCATGAGAATACCAAGTACTTGAAACTTTCTTAGGCCTTGGATCTTTCTTGATTTCTTTTATTCTTAAAACTTTCCTGGACCCTGGACCTTGTATCCTGGACCTTATTTAAAGACTTCGTCTTTAACCCCTTTATTAATTTGATAACTCGAATACGTGATCTCAACACTTCCCTTGTTATTCTTATTCTTTAAAAGCTCTTGAGCCGTTGGTTTTTTACCATTATCGTATTCGAAGATCACTCCTTTTGGCAATCGGTAATCTTTGGTGTTGAATAAAAAAACGATTTTATCGGGCAACCCCCAGTCAATGTATTTACCATATGTCATTTCAACTTCGTACGTACCGCTTTCCCTGGTGGTTACACTCCATTTTCTTATTACCAGGTTTATGGGATCAATGTACATGGTGGTTAAAACCACGTCGCTGCTTTCATCAAGCGGCAGGAGTTTGATGATCTTTACTTTTGTGCCTGCTATGGTTGTTTCGCCAGCTGGAATAACAGTATAATTTGATTTTGTAATGATAGAATTCAGGTTGATACTTACTCCACCTTTTGGAAGAATCGAAATTCCTCCATCCTTTTTTACTTTGAACCGGTCAGGTTTTTTATAATAAACATTTACTTTCCCCGGAGGAGCTTTAATAAAACTCACATCGATCTTCATTCTTCCCTCTGCAGAATAATCATTTACGCGGTCAAGTTTGGCACGAACTTTCTGAATGATTTCTTCATCAGTTTGTGCATTTGTCAGAAAAGGCACCATCAAAAACAACAGCACAAATTTCATAGCCTAAATAATTTACGTGAGAATGTCCTTTTTCCGGAAGACGATGATTGCCAAAGAAACAAAAAATATGATGTGTAAAACCAGTATGCCTGCAGAATTAAGAATTCCTTCTACATCCTGGATCGTTCCCGTAATTCCTTCATTTTCCTCGTTCAATTTTATATCAAATAAATCCTTCCATCTCAACATATGGTTTGTAAAAAGAAAAGGCTTGGTTGTATTAAATAATGGGACATCCAGGGTTTGAAGAATGGTAAACAATATAATTACAGTCATGGTCGCGATGATGGGACCGATCGAGTTTTCGGCCAACACAGAAAATAAGAAGGCCATGCTTGCAACCGTTATCATAGCAAGTGCGGCAAAAGCAAATGCAATCAGGTAACGCCAAAAGATATCGGATTTATCGAGAATAACAACAGAAGTGGTTTTCAAATTCAACAGATCACCGGTACCAAAAAAAATCATGGATACACCAAGTGCAAGAAAGGCCATAAATGCAAGCAGCATTAATGTATAAACAGCGGATGCAAAGAATTTGCTGATGAGAAATTTTGTCCTGCTTATTGGTTTTGTCAGCATTACACGCAATGTTCCCATGTTGGCTTCACCTGCCACCATATCACCCGCAACCAGTGCAATCAACAGCGGGACATGAATCAAGAGTAAGTTTAAAATCACATAACAAACAAAGTAACCATTGAGTTTCTTTCCTTCGATATCGAATGTTTCGCTGATGGACTGGGTAAGGAAATCAACGTACATATTTCCATCGATGTATAATCCCGCTTGTATAAGAATAACAATTGCCGCAATGGCAGCGAAAGCGATATATGTTCGCGGCCGCTTAAAGATCTTGAACAATTCAATTTTGAACAGTTCCCACATATTGGTTTCGGCTTGTAAGTGAAATAAAAAAATCCTCTAAGCTGTATCTTGCATGGAGGCTGAGGACTTCGATGTTCATTGAAACAAGGTCACGGGCGAGGGCGGGAACTTCATTTTTATTCAATTGAAATAATATTTCTGCTCGATTATAGGAAGTCACTTTGGTGTGCCATGTAGATGACCGGATCTTATTTTCAGCATCCTGTAAATTCACAGCTTTCAACTGCACAACTGTTTCCTTTGGATCAAATAATTCATTCACCCTTCCCTCCGCTTTCTTTTTTCCACGGTCAATGATCAGCATGGAATCAGCGATCAATTCAATTTCTGAGAGCAGGTGAGATGAAATAAATACTGTTTTGTTGTGTTCCTTACTTAATGAAAGGATGAGATTACGCATGTCAGCAATCCCCTGCGGATCGAGTCCATTGATGGGTTCATCGAGAATGATCAGTTCGGGATCATGGATCAGTGCCACTGCAATGCCCAGCCGCTGCTTCATACCCTGCGAAAAAGTTTTCACTTTACTTTTTTTTCTATCAGCCAAACCCACACGCTGCAGCATTGAATGCAATCTTTCCTCCGGCACTTTCACTCCGCTCATGCGCGCAAACAACCGCAGGTTTTCTTCTGCAGTTAAATATTTATAGACATCTGGCTTTTCTATAATTGCTCCAACTTTTTTTAAAATTGCATTTCGCTTCTGATCTAGCTTTTCACCAAAAATTTCTATTGAACCATTGGAAGGCTCCACCAATGTCAGCAACATCCTGATTGTGGTTGATTTGCCTGCACCATTTTGTCCAAGAAAACCGTAGATCTTACCGGCAGGAACTGAAAACGAGAGGTCATCGACTGCGGTAATGTCCTTAAAATGTTTAGTGAGATGAGAAACCCGGATGACATCCATGTGACTAAATTACGGAAGATGGCTTTTGGCTGTTGGCTGTTGGCCATTGGAGCCATTAAAGGAAATATCTGGTATATGGATATTTCTGTAAAAATTACATGATCTCATGCACCCTCCAATAGCCAAATGCCAACATCCAATAGCTTTCCCGTCACGCTCTCGAATTCCCCTCAATATATCCCTGTAAATTCTTTACATACAATTCAAACGCCTTAACACCGATTGAAGTCACTTTGCAAATTGTTTGCGGATAATTGTCTTTGAATTGTTTGATCACGTCAATGTAACCTGCGTCCTTTAGTTTTTGAATTTGTACAGAGAGATTTCCGGCGGTTGCATTTGTTTTTTCTTTCAGGAAAGTAAATTCAGCCTCCTTCACACTTATAAGGAGTGACATAACTGCCAGACGCAGTTGAGAATGTAATATCGGGTCCAGATCTTTAAACACGATTGGATCTTACTTTTTTGAATTCCCTATTGGCCATATAGCCGGGAATAATGTAACCACATAATACTGCAAGAGCATGTGCCAGCATTACCTGCTCAAATGTTTTTACGAAGAACAGACTTACAAATCCTATTGCCCACATAATAAAGGCGGCAATGACTGATGGCATAAAATTCAGCGCAGTGCCATATATCAAAACCCAGAATCCATACAGCGCAATCATCATCTTAAATCCCATAATTGGACCCATTCCATTATTCATAGCGACAATCAGGAACATGATCATTACGAAAAATCCAATGTTCAGTTTATCAAAAAGATCACCGGTATAGGTTTTAACACGATTTCGTTTTTCTTTTAGAAAAAATCTGCACACACCAACAATCAGCAAAATCAACGTGGCAATGCCGAACATGTTCCAGAAAAAATATTGATCAAACCAGTTTTGAAAAGTATTAATATAGCTCAGCATTGATGCGAGAAATAAAAGCCATCCCCAGATGATCCATCCCATGCCGTCATCCTTTTGCTCAATTTTTGCCGTATCGATCATTTTCTGAATGATCAACAGGCTTTCCTGTTGCGATAGTGGTTTCTCTTCCATTATGCTGTTTGTTTTTTATAACGCACACCAAGCATGTATCCGGGAATGATCCAGGCGATTGCAGTGGCTGCGGCAAGAAATAATAACTGGTACCTGAAATCAATGAAACCTGCAACAATGGATAATATCCAGCAGCAGATGCCTCCAATAACAAGTGGACGAAAACGAAGAATGATGCCTGACAAAAATGTCGGCATACCATACAGGGCAAGATATCCGGGATTTATGAATTTGTAATATTCATCCCCAAGTACACGGCCGAACAAAAACCCGAAGAGAAACATCAGTATCACGAAAACTATCCAAACATAACCGATGATTTCATCTGTGTAGGTGCGAACACGTTGTTTTCTACTGGCTCTGCGGAGATAAATGATCTGGTAAATTATTATCAACCATAAAACTGACCAAACGATGTAATGGTATTCGTATTCAAAAAAATACAGCAATACAAATTGAACAATGCTGCAAATAAAAACAGCCCACCCCCACAATAAGTAGAGGTGGCCATTTTCACTATAAGCGTTCTTTGCCTTGTTGATCATAGATTCAATGATCTCCA
>CAZCKF010000217.1:0-6150 GCA_964499155.1 uncultured Chitinophagaceae bacterium | reverse complement strand
TTCAGGTCAAGTCCCATACTGTTCCATTGCAGTATTGTATCAATCTTTTCAGGTTTTTCATCACTGATCACCTGTGCAATGGTTGAGGGTTTCAGTTTGGTATAATTGATCAGCTTGAATTCCGGATCAACAAGTGAAAGGTTATTGATATCAATTTCACTTCCGGTTATTGTCATTGCATCTGCATCGAGATTGAGTTGTTTGAATTTTGCAATCAGGTCCTGGCCATTCCAAGCATCTTCCTGGATGAATAAAACGTTTTTAAATTCAGCGACCTTTAATTGCAATTCAATTCCCGCATTCTTTTTTGGTTCCTTGCCCGGAGCAGGAGCGAAATAATCTGCAATGAATTTATAATTCCAGATAGAATCAGTTCGGTTAAGTTTGATAACTGCATCCTGCAGACCGATGTATTTCAGTTCAGCTTTTTCTTTAAAGAAAAACCAGTCGGTAATGCGAACCTGTAAAGTGCCAGCATACAAGAGAGTGTCTTGTTTCCTGTCTTCAATCAGGACGCCCTCAAGATTCATTTTATTAAAGAAAGAAAAGTCGACGTGTTTGATGCTGACACGTGTCTGAAGGTCACGTGAAAGCCGGTTGGTAATCCGCTTAGCAAGCCAGTTCTGACCCCATTCGGTTTGAACGATGATCATTATGGTTAGCAACAAGACGAAGATGACCAGAAGAACCCTGGATGTTATTTTCAGAAATTTCTTCAGAATCAGGCATTTAACTGTAAAAATAGCTTATCAGTCTTGGAGAGGATGCACCGCTTGCAGTAAATTCATAAAAATTTGCACAATGCATAAGCTTCTAACGCTTTTTTCACTTTTTTATGTGAGTTCTACGATTGCCCAGGCGTTACAAAAACCTGTATCAGACAGGTATGTACTGGTAATCCATGGAGGAGCGGGCACGATTGAAAAGAGCAAGATGACGCCGGAGAGGGAAGTTGCCTACCATCGATCACTGGGAGAAGCGTTACTAAAAGGGCAGGAAATTTTGAAAAATGGAGGAACGGCACTCGATGCAGTGGAAGCTACAGTGAGGGTACTTGAAGACAATCCGCTATTTAATGCAGGGAAGGGCGCAGTATTTACCAACGAAGGGAAAAATGAATTGGATGCATCGATCATGAATGGCAAAACCCTGGCTGCAGGTTCTGTAGCAGGAGTTACAACAATTAAAAATCCAATCAGTGCTGCAAGAGCAGTAATGGAATCAAGTCCGCACGTTATGATGGCGGGTAGAGGAGCTGAAGCATTTGCACAATTAAGAGGCCTTGAAATAGTAGATCCATCTTATTTCTATACTGAAGACAGATACAGGTCCCTGCAGTCAGCAAAAAAAGGTGATTCATTGCTGCTCGAATTTGATTCCGTGAACCGATCACTTGAAGAATCAAAAAGAAAAATGGACTCTGTTCTAAAAGACAAAAATCCTAAGGAATTCAACCGCTATATAGATTCATTAAAAAATGAAATACAAAAAGAGGCTGGAAAGAAAAAACAGATTGCTTTACACCTTGATATGATCTATGGTAGTGAGCTTTTAATGGAACACGAAAGAAACAATGAAAAATATGGAACAGTCGGGGCGGTTGCCCTCGACCGTTATGGAAACCTTGCAGCTGCAACCAGTACCGGGGGAATGACAAATAAACGATTTGGAAGAATTGGTGATGCACCGATTATTGGTGCAGGAACGTATGCCAATAACAAAACATGTGCGATCAGCGGAACCGGTTGGGGAGAATTTTATATCCGGCTTGTTCTTGCAAAATCTGTCAGTGACCTGATGGAATACAAAAACCTTTCATTAAAAGCTGCTGCTGATGAAATGGTAATGAAGCAATTGCCAAAACTTGGCGGCGATGGCGGGCTCGTTGCGGTTGATAAAAACGGGAACATTGCAATGCCATTTTGTACAAGTGGCATGTATCGTGGATATGTGAAGAGCGATGGGAAGATTTTTACGGCGATATATAAATAGCTTGTGAGCTGTTGGTGTTTTTTAATTCGGTGAGTGGTGAGTTGTCAGTAGGCAGTGGGCAGTGGGCAGTGCGAACACCCAAGCTATGAGATCAGTCTTTTAATTAACGAAAAGTAATTACGTTTTCATTAATTTTTTTATTTCTTTCAACTCAAGTTGCCAATAAAAAAATGCACAACTAATAAAAGACTTTTCGAAAATTACTGCCGACTGCCCACTGCCCACTCACCATTCACCACTCACAACTCACGACTCACCCCTACTTCATCTTCCCCTGCAATTCCTTCACAATCTTTCTCAATTCATCAATCTCCTGCTGTTGCTTTTCGATTTGTGACTGTTGTTCTTTCACTGCTTCGATGACAACAGGAATCAGTCCTGAATAATTCACGCTGAGGTTTCCGTCTTCTGTTTTCTTCACCAGTTCCGGAAAATACTTCTGCACTTCATGTGCAAGAACGCCTATCTGTCTGTCTTCATCTTCTTTTTTCTTCCAGTAGTAAGTGTATCCGTTGAGTCTTTTAATTTTTTGCAAAGATTCCTGAAGTGGAATAATTTGTTCTTTCAGGCTTGCGTCAGAAAGTTGTGTGAGTGTTCCCCGCAGTGTTGCATTTCCATTTGCAAATACATCAAGATTATATTGGAAAACTCCTCCCTGGTCGATTCCGAGTCTTACGGAAGCGTTGGGGTTGTCTGCATAGATTTGGAATTGGTTTCCCTGTACAGCCATTCCTACATCCCCTGTTGCACCTGGATATAAAGTGAGTTTCTTGCCTAGCCAGGGTTGAAACGAGATGACTCCTGAATTTTTTATTCTTACAGTTTCACTAAAAGCGCCGCTGGAGCCAAAACCAAATGCTATGTCAGCCCCACTGCCATCTGTATGAATTTGAAGTAGAGAATTCTGAATACCAAATCCATAATGGACGCCTGCATTTCCATACAATGAAATTTTATCACCGAGCGCATTTGCAAAATTCAATGGAAAGCCTGGAGCTGTTTGGCCTATTCCCACATTTCCATTTCCTTTTATGCGCATTCTCTCTGTAAATACCCCTGCACTTTTTGCTCCAATTGTAACATCAGACGTAATTGCATCAGAAAACATTTGCATTTGTCCAAATTGAACTGCAAAACCATAAAAATCAGTTGAGTTACCATACAGTGAAATCTTATTGCCGAATGTGGAAGCAAAATTTAATGGATAAGATGGACTCGCTTGTCCTATTCCAAAAAATCCATCCCCAGTCATTCTGAATCTTTCTGTCATGGCTCCACTGTTACCCGAACCGAAAATTATATCATCTGCTACTGACTGCGTATGTATTTGAAGCAAATTCGGCTGAACACCAATTCCGTAATGATTTGATGCATTTCCGTAAAATGAAATTTTATCACCATAAATTCCTGGTAGAGTAATTGGATAAGCTGGATTCTGTATGCTTATTCCAAGTTTCATTCGATCCAGTACACCTGAAACGGTGGCCTGTCCTATAACGGCACAATTGTTACAATTTGCCTGGGAATTATAGCCAATTGCAATTGCGTTTGTAAGAGAATCAAAAAGAAAATTTGCATTAAAACCTATTGCAATATTTTGATTTCCCGTAGCTATTCCTTCTCCGGCATAATTCCCAATAAATACATTTCTGTCTCCATTTGAAATATTAGAGCCGGCCAGGTAACCAATACCTATATTATCAAAAGAACTGAGCATGTTTTGATGGCTGTTATTGCCAATCGAAATATTTCGAGTACTGCTTGTTGAAAATCTGGAAGCACGATAGCCTATTGCAATATTATCGGTGGAACTATTCGCTGCATATAAAACAGAATCACCAAGAGCAATATTTCTTGAACCGCCTAAAGTTGTTCGCAGGGCTCCAATACCCATACCAATGTTTGAAGTATTGGATATTGAATTTATTCCGGCATTATATCCAAGAAAAATGTTTCCATTCGCAGTTAATTTGCCGGCGTATTGATTTTTTAATCGGAAATTAATATTGGTACTATCAACAGTTCCGAAAATGCCACCATTTCGGTTGCCATTAATTGACCATGATTCCGATGCTGTACCGAGTTTTTGCCACTCTCCATAGTATCTGTAATAAAGTCCGGCAGTCATAAAAGAATCAGCACTTCCGGCACCACCTGTTTGAAAAAATAATATTGGTCCATTGGATTTGATTGTATTGTAATCGCGTGTACTGTTTATATAACCCCATGGTAAAACGATACCCCGGTTCCATGTATTAAAATGAAGCGCTGCTGCACTATCCGGATTTGTAATGCCGATGCCAATCCTTCCATCTGCCTGCAACGATAAAACGTCTCCCCATGTAGAGCTGTAGAAATTCAAATGTTTAGCACCATTTGTCACGGTGTCGCGTATCGCAGCAATGTCGAAAAAATCAATGGTTCCAGGATGACCAAATCGAATTTTTGAATACTGATTATGTGCTGTGGAAGAAATCATCAGGTGCGGAAAATTAAAATTGCTGAAACCTTTGATTTCGGTAATTGCCGCCGGAGTAACGGTGCCTATTCCTATTCTTCCATTTCTTAAAACAGTTAAAGCATTTGTACGAAACCCTTCACCAAATCCATTTCCAATTTGAAACAACCTGTCAGTACCCATCCAACTCCATTCCTGAAAAGCTTCGCTGGTATCATTAAAAACTCCAATTGTAAAACTTGAATTTGATTTTGCTATAGTCGAATAACCAAAAGCTGTGGTATATGGTGCCATTGCATGCGTATTAAAACCAAAAGCTGTTGTTGCAAGGTGAGTTGCTCTTGTCAGGTAATTGGCTGCAAAAGAACTATTGTATCTGGCCTGGGAATTATACCCAAATGCTGCTGAATAATATCCGATACTGTCACGATCCCATGCAGTACCAGTAACAGCACCTGCCCGAAAAGCAGCTCGGGATGGAAGCCACATCATGCGTATCCCATTTCCCGTAACCGGAGGAAAGGTCGAGGCATCAACACTGTCAGCGTGTGTTCGTCCTGTAAAAACGACCGCACTATCGGCCACGTGTAACCGGGCTTTTGGATCCTGCGTACCAATTCCAACATTTCCATTTTGTGCTTGTATGCTAATGATAACAAGCAGGCATCCTGCCAGGGCAAGAATCTTTCTCATATCAAAGGGTTGAGCTTTAGAAGATAAGAAAATTATTGGAAGCTAGTTGTTTATGGTAGGCGAGAGGCGAGAGGCCACTAAAGATTGGCGAAGCAAGTTACGGGCATAAGAATCACTTAAAGCCACAACTTTTAAACACACTTCGTTATACGTGGGAATCAAAAATCACAAACCAAAAATCAAAAATTCTCTAAAGGGCTTTTCCAATTGAAATCCCAAACACCCGGTTCTTAATTCTCGGCCCAAAATCCGCGTTGTTAAGGCTTCCAAGTCCAAAAACAACATGAGCCGAAATAAACATTTTTGAAGTTTCGTATCCAAACTCACCTACTGCATTTGATGTAAACCTGCCATAATCAACCATTGAAAATTTCATTGGACGGTCAACAGAAATACCATCTGTACGATCATATTTTTCATTTCCTGCAAAAATCACATCGATCATTGGACCGCCTCTTAAGTAAAAATGATTCGCTTCGGGAGAGAAATCGAATTGAAGAAATGGTGCAAGATCTATCGCATGTATTGTTGCATTATTATTGATCGCATTGGCATCAGGAGGTGAAACATGTTGGGTAAGTGTTACTTTATAACCTTTCATACTATAACTCACCGATGGAACAAAATACAGGTTTGTTTCAAAGGGTATTTTTGCACGCAGTCCCAAATGGAATCCGGGCTTGGATTTTGTTTCCTGGTTTTTACCCTGCACCCTGTAGTAAGCCGTTGTGATTTGAGGTCCAGCAAAGATTGAAAATTGTGCATTCACAGAAAATGTAAAAAGAACAAACAATGTCAGGAATACGGAACTTTTGAAATAATGCATCAGGGTTGTGTTTGATTTACTAAAATTTGCTGGTTATAATTTGAAGATTTTCCTCTTGGAATGGATAAGGTTTGCCAGTCGCTGCCTTTGATCCATTTTCCCAATAAAACAATCTGTCCCACATGATAACTGTAATGTGCAAGTTGTCTTTGTATTGCTGCTATTACAGTAAGTGGTTTAT
>CAZCKF010000216.1:0-6160 GCA_964499155.1 uncultured Chitinophagaceae bacterium | reverse complement strand
ATGTAGTTTTAATAACGAATTTTCCAAATCCATAGTTTACCCCACCCGGAAAGGTTGGGATAATTTTAAATGTCACATGCCGTACGTTTGTATGATATTGATTAACAGATTGTCAAAAGGGCTGCATGCTTTTTGGGAAAAATATTCATAAACGTTACGGTTCGGTTCATGTATTAAAGGGAGTGGATATTTCGATTTCGAAAGGAGAGATCGTAAGTATCATTGGGTCATCGGGTGCCGGAAAGAGTACGTTGCTGCATATTCTTGGAACGCTCGATAAACCGGACTCGGGCAATGTTTCTTTAAACAATACGCCGGTTGAAGGATTAAATGGAAGGAAGCTGGCCCATTTTCGAAATCGCCATATTGGTTTTGTTTTTCAATTTCACCATCTGCTACCAGAATTCAGTGCTTTGGAAAATGTTTGCATTCCAGGTTGGCTAGCCAAAACCAATCGGAATGAAGTGAAAAGCCGTGCACAGGAATTGCTGGGCATGTTGCGGCTCGAACAGAGATTGGAGAATAAACCAGGTGAACTTTCCGGTGGAGAGCAGCAACGGGTTGCCATGGCGCGTGCGCTGATCAATAATCCGGATATAATCTTTGCTGATGAACCAACGGGTAACCTCGATACTGCAAATGCAGTGGAATTGCACGACCTGATCCGTGAACTAAGAAATAAATTCAACCAGACCTTCCTGATCGTGACACACAACGAAGAACTTGCAAAAATGAGTGACCGCGTGCTTCACATGCGTGATGGAAAAATGGTCAATCAATAACGAATTATATTCTCGCCCTCCAGGGAATTTCCGGTACATTCAATTCATGTGCGATGAATCTTGACAACACAAACAAATAATCGCTTAACCGGTTGAGGTATTTGATAACCAGAAGTTCAATGAACATTTCTTCTTCCATCATTTGAACACAACAGCGTTCAGCACGCCTGCAAACACATCGGGCTATGTGCGTTGCAGATACCGAAGGGTGACCACTAGGCAAAATGAAAGATTTCATTTCCGGTAATAAATCTGTCATCTGGTCAATTTCTTTTTCCAGAAAGGCAATGTCTTCTTCCCGCAGATCAGGAATTTTCATCCCTGTCTCTTTATCCGGATCACACGCAAGCGATGAACCAATCGTAAATAATCTGTCCTGGATTTCTTTTAACGTGGTTTTGCTTCGTGCATGTGTTATTGAATCTGCCACAAATCCAATGAATGAATTCAGTTCATCAACAGTGCCATAAGCTTCGATGCGGAGATGACTTTTTGGAATTTTCGTTCCTCCAATCAAGCTTGTTTTGCCTGCATCACCTGTTTTTGTATAAATCTTGGTTGACATGACACGAATTAAGATGAATGATTACACGGATACGTTTAAAGCAAATTGATAATGGTTTAAAGTCTCGAAATATCCTCTTTCTCGGTATAATCTTTTTTCAAGTTTCACTAACAGATTTATCGGAAGCATACCAACAGAAACCACTTTTGCATGTTGCCAGTTGCACATTTCTAAAAGTTATGCCTAATTCATCTTGAAGTTCCTATCCATCCTTTAATCCTGCCAACTCCCTTCGCTTGTCACTCTCAATCACACCATCCCTCAACCTGATCACCCGGTGCGCGTGATTCGCAATATCTTCTTCATGTGTTACAAGAACTACTGTATTTCCTGTTGAGTGGATATTGCCAAATATCTCCATGATCTCATGTGAAGTTTTTGAATCAAGATTTCCAGTTGGTTCGTCAGCGAGAATGATTGCAGGATCATTTACAAGTGCACGAGCAATGGCAACACGTTGCGAGTGACCTCCACTGAGTTCATTTGGTTTGTGGTGTGATCTGTCTGTCAATTGGACCATGTCCAGGACATGCAATGCTTTTTCATTTCTTTGTTTTCTCGCCATGCCTGCATATACGAGTGGAAGGGCCACATTTTCCAGTGCAGTTAAACGAGGAAGTAAATTGAATTGCTGAAATACAAAACCGATCTCTTTATTCCTGATCTCTGCAAGTTCATTGTCCACCATTTTACTTACATCCTTTCCATTCAAAATATATTGTCCGCCAGTTGGTGTATCAAGACAACCCAGGATATTCATCAGTGTACTCTTTCCCGAACCCGATGGTCCCATCAGTGCCACGTATTCGTTCTTCAGAATGTTGAGGCTAACTCCTTTTAAGACAGGAAGCAATTGACTTCCCATCGTATAACTTTTCCTGATCTCTGATAGATTGATAATGGCTTGCATTCAATTTTATTTATCCCGATTAATTGCTTTGGGAACCTGGAAATAAGTGCCATCATGAACCCGGGCGTTTTTAAGCGCATCCTCTGTTGATACCTGTCCCTGCACTTTATCATCCCGGAGAATATTGATCTCGTGGGTCATGTGAACAAGAGGTTCAACGCCAGTGACATCAATTTCAGAGACCTTGTCAAAGAAGGTGATCATCCGCTGCAGGTCTGCTTTGATCTGTTGTTTTTCTTCGCCTTCGAATTGCAAATGGGAAAGTTTTGCAAGTTTATCAACCAGTTCATCAGTCACTTCCATTTTACAAATATAAACGGCCAATGCCAAAGGCAATTGAGTATATGCAAAGCCTCCAAAACGTCATTGCTGAATCGTCATTTCCTTACCTTCGCCATCCTTATGCAAAAGGAGATTGTTGTTTCAGGAATCAGGCCGACAGGAAATCTGCATCTCGGTAATTTTTTCGGAGCGATGCGCAACTACGTCCGCATGCAGGAAACACATCACTGCTATTTTTTTGTAGCAGACTGGCATTCACTTACAACGCATCCGGATACGAGTGGTTTACGACAAAGTGTAATGCGTGTGCTGGCAGAAAATATTGCCTGTGGCCTCGATCCGGAAAAAGTTACTTTATATGTGCAGAGCGGTGTTCCTGAAATAGCTGAACTATATCTCATGCTCAACATGCTTGCTTATACAGGAGAGCTTGAAAAAACCACAACGTTCAAGGAAAAGGTTAGGTTGCAAAAGGACAATGTGAATGCAGGTTTGCTTACTTATCCGGTTTTGCAGACTGCAGATATTATCATTCATCGGGCATTGTATGTGCCGGTTGGAAAAGACCAGGAACAGCATCTGGAAATGGCAAGAAATTTTGCACAACGATTTAATTACAGGTATGGTGAACTCTTCCCGGAGCCACAGGCATTTAATTTTGGCGAGAGGCTTGTGAAAGTTCCAAGTCTTGATGGAACGGGTAAAATGAGCAAGAGTGAAAACCAGCTTGCCACATTATATCTCGCAGATGACGATGAATTGATCCGTAAAAAAGTTATGAAGGCAAAAACCGACAGTGGTCCTTCAGAACCAAACAGCAAGAAACCAGACTATATTGAAAATATTTTCCAACTCATGCACCTGGTGAGTGATCAATCTACAGTTACACATTTCGAGGATCAGTTTAATGCGGCAACCATCCGGTATGGGGATATGAAAAAACAGCTTGCAGAGGATATGGTTCGCTTTATATCTCCAATTCGCGAGAAAGCTGAAACAATTTACAGGGATGAAGATTATTTACGTAAGGTGATTACAAAGGGTGGTGAAAAAGCGCGTGAAAGTGCTGCAGATACAATAAATAAAGTGAGAAAAGCGATGGGTTTAAAATATTTCTGACCAGTTTTGATCAAAACACGGGTTCCTCTTATATTGTTTAAATTAGTTAATTCATCGACGATTGTTCACACATGGCTAAAAGCAAAAAACCCAAACACATCGCAGTTGCAGGTAATATTGGGGCCGGAAAAACCACGCTCACCGAATTACTGAGTAAACACTATAAATGGATTCCGCAATTTGAAGATGTTGAACACAATCCATACCTGTATGATTTCTATGAAGACATGAACCGGTGGAGTTTTAATTTACAGATCTACTTTCTTAACAGTCGTCTCAACCAGATCATCGAAATACATCGTGGCAGTGAAACAGTTGTGCAGGACAGAACCATTTATGAAGACGCGCACATTTTTGCTCCCAATCTTCACGAAATGGGTTTGATGAGTAAAAGAGATTTCGACAATTATTTTGATTTTTTTCAAACTCTTAAGCAACTTGTACAACCACCAGACCTGCTGATATATTTACAGGCTTCTGTTCCCACCCTGGTTGGACAAATACAAAAACGCGGCAGGGAATATGAAGAAAACATCCGACTTGATTATCTCAAGCGACTCAACGAATATTACAGGAAATGGATCGCAGATTACAAGGAAGGCCCACTACTTGTAATTGATGTTGACAAAAATAAATTTCCGGAAAATGAAGAACACCTTGGTGAGATTATAAGGAAGATAGATTCTGAATTATATGGACTGTTTTAATAACACGAATTAAGTCGAATTACACGAATTCGTGTTCTTTGCTCTTTTCTACTTAATCTTTATTTTTCTTTGAGAAATACTTTACAGAATAGAAGTTGCATTTAAAAATTTACAAAAGAAGTTTCAATTTCAATTGTCAACTGCTCTTCGTGCAATTCGTCCTAATTCGTGTAATCTAATTGTAGTTTGACCAGGCATCTGTAGCCACCAGGTCTTCCTCAATCCTTACAAGCCATTCTTCCTGTACTTTTTTATTACGGCTGTGATCTGTTTCCTTATCGTACCTGTTTTGGTATGCAAGTTTAGCATCTACTACTTCGTTGTAGATCTTGTCAAGGTCTTTTTTGAAAGTATTTGGATTGAAGCGGTATTCAAGCATTGCCTTGTTCAGCTTTCTTGCAAAAATTTCTGTGATGTCAAAATGCGCCTGCTCGTGAGCGAGAATGTATTTTGTTTTATGTCTTCCCCATGATTTTACTTTGGAGAAGCGGCAAATAATCCTGTGAAAAACATTGTTGTTCCTGATCTTGTATTCAATTCCAAGAGTAGTACTGGTGGTTGCGGCAGCATCTGAATTTACATCTGCGGGTCCGAGGTAATCATCCCAGGTAAGCATTCTGTCCCAATCCCAATCAAGGAATTCCCCATCATTTACAAGCGTATCAAAAATGGGTTTTTCAGAAGCAGGTGTTTTTAGTTTTTTATTTTTCTTCGAAACAGATGCATCATGTGTGCTTTGAGAAATTTTTTGACCAGAAGAATTAATGCCGAAAAAATTAGATGTATGTCCGGCCATAGAAACCAGGATCACGCTCACTCCCAACAGATATAAAAAAGTACGCATCATTATTCTAACGAATTTAATGACGAAAAATTTCTTAGTTGCTATATCACGTCGTTAAAGAATTATGAAAAAACCCCTCGCAGGGAGGGGTCTTTTCTGGCAGGCTTTCGTTAGAGGCTAATTTAACAATGCCAATATAATTATTAAATAACTGGTCCGGCAGATCTGATTTCTTCATTTACACCGGCAGCATATTTCTTAAAGTTGTTAATGAATAATTCGGCGAGGAATTTTGCCTTTTCGTCGTAGGCTTTGGGGTCATTCCACGTCTGTTTTGGATTCAACAGTTCCGCAGGAACTCCCGGACATGTGGTTGGAAATTCAACTCCGAACACGGGATGTTTCTCATAATTCACATCTTTTAACTTTCCCTCCAGAGCGGCGGTGATCATTGCTCTTGTGTACGAAAGTTTAATTCGATGGCCACTTCCTCCATGCGGACCACCCGTCCAACCGGTATTGATCATCCAGACATTTACCTTGTTCTGCTTCATTTTTCTTCCAAGCATTTCAGCATAACGGCCTGGATGAAGAGGTAGGAATGGAGCCCCGAAACATGCACTGAATGTTGGTTTGGGATCTTTAATTCCTGTTTCAGTGCCTGCAACTTTAGCTGTGTAGCCAGATATAAACTGATACATGGCCTGGCCTGGAGAAAGTTTAGAAATGGGAGGCAACACTCCATACGCGTCGCAGGTTAGGAAAAATATGTTTTTCGGAATTCCACCTACTGATGGTTCAAGCGCATTGCTGATGTAATGAAGCGGGTAAGAAACGCGCGTATTCTCCGTGACTGTACCATCTTCAAAATTGATCTTGTTTGTTCCGGGGAAGAATTTAATATTTTCTACAAGTGCACCATGCCTTATCGCGTTGAAAATCTCAGGTTCTTTTTCAGCAGATAGGTTGATTGTTTTTGCATAACATCCTCCCTCGAAATTGAAAACATTA
>CAZCKF010000215.1:2465-6187 GCA_964499155.1 uncultured Chitinophagaceae bacterium | reverse complement strand
GTTCATCGGATAACTCCCCCAAAATTCTTTTCCGCGGTTGGTAAGGTTTTGGGTAAACCCTTCCAACCCGCTTAAAAGAAAGCTAATCGCAAATAATATTTTGATTCTTCTCGTCATCACTTTATCTCACAAGATTTATTTCACCCTTACGCTGGATCCTTGTTCCATCATTCAGTGTGATATCACACACATACATATACACTCCGGATGGCTGTGGTTTGCCCTTGTGTGTTCCATCCCATGCAACTGCCTGGCTGCGAGATTCGAAAATCTTCTCACCCCACTGGTTGAACACAACAAACCGCATTTCCCTGATCACGTTACTGTACACTCTCAACACATCATTCAGTCCATCGTTGTTAGGAGTAAATGCATTGGGTATATAAACCTGGTCAGTTACTGTCGTACCAGAAACTGGTAATGATGCAACTGGTACACAACCACCGAGTACTCTAACCTGCAGTGTTAATGTTTGTCCAACCTGCAATCCGGAAACTGTATGTGTCAATCCCAGTGTGCCAGATGATGGTGTCGTCCATGTTGTACCATTATTTGTTGTCACTTCATATCCCGTAGCACCTGGTACAGAAGACCATCTCCATCTTATCATATTGGTTCCAACAGAATCAAGTGTTACCACTGGTGTTGCCAGTGCAGGACGAACAGTAATCTTCACTTCTTCTCTTGATGTTGATATACAACCACTCAGATTTGATTCAACGAAATAGGAAACAGCACCCTGCACATTTGTTGCAGTGAATGAAGTACCTGTAGCGATTGCAGTTCCACCTGTGGCAGTTGCATACCAGCTATAAACCGCATTTGTAACTGGATTTTGAATATTGAATGTTACATCGTCTCCGATACATGCACCGGTTGAATCAGGGACCACTGTTATAGCAGGTGCTCCAATGATCTGAACTGGCTTTACTGTATCTGCAATACAACCTGCCTGAGAGATGATATCAAGTTCAACATTGTATGTACCTGCCGCAGTATAAGTATGTGTTACATTCTGACCGCTGCCTGTTGTAGCATCTCCAAAGTTCCAGTTGTAAGTAACAATTGGAGAGTTCCCAACAGTTGTACCTGTTCCATTAAACTGAATTGGTGTGTTCGGACAACCAGATAAGAGGTTATTAAAATCTGCAGTTGGTGAAGCAATTACATTTATCCTGAGTGAGGTTTCCATTCTTGTATCACAACCTTCCACTTCAGGATGAGTAATGAATACAGGTATGTAGTACGTTCCTGTATTTGCAAACGTGTACTGCTGGTTCAAAGTATACTGGTAATAGGTAACTCCGTTAACGACCAATGTGTCTGTTGCTACTGGATTGTTCTGAACCACATCTGCATTCGGAGAAATTCCAGGAACCTGGCTGATCATCCATTCAATCTTGGTTGGCTGAACAGTTGAAACGAAACTCACGTTGAAAGGCGTACCAGCACATGTATAATCATTTACAACTCCACTTGTATTATACACGTTGTTGAACGATGTGAATACATTCAGGTTAAGAATTAACGTACCTGCATTGTATCCATAACTTTCAGCACTGCCCAGGCCATAAGTTATAGCGGTGAATGCAGAATCACTTTGAACAAATGTTTGTCCATTCGTTGCATTCCATCTCCTGACAACAACTTTATAACCCGGCAGGTTTGGATGATCATAAACATGATCAAATGTATTGCTGCCATCTATGGTAAGCGATGTAAGTCCATTTGCAGGAATTATCAGTGTTAAATATTGAGTAACAATATTCCACTCTGTATTTCTGTACAAGGCTACATTCTTAATACCCTGCTCGATTGGACTCAGGTAGATCATTTCAGGATCACCAAATCCAACATATCCGCAACCACTTGCTGTGCTGGATGATGGCATGAATTGGGCTACCATCACTGGTTTATCAGATTCAATGTAATCAGCAGTATTGCTTTCATACTGATAATAAAGGTTATCTATTAAACCTGTAAGCACTACTCCATTTCTTTTCACAACAGTAGCAGGATCTTTTACAGCGATTTTGAAAATACCCCTGTTAAATGCTGAAGGTGTATTCTGTTGTGATGTTGGAGCGGTGAGGTATCTCCTGCCCCATGCACGGTATGGGAAGTTTTGTTGGATTATATTATCACCGCTGGCTGTTGGTGTTGATGTACCACAACCAATATTTGTACGGCTGCTTCCGGAGAATACAGCAACAGGGTAACATTTATTATTTGCGTTTGCAACAGATTTCACTTTTGTACCAGTCAAATCATATCCATCACTTCCACTAATGATTGCACCAAGCACCTGGTATACTTCACCTTTTCTTAGTTGAACTGTGAATGGCACACCTGCAGGTTTGCCGGCAAGCGTCGGTTTGGATGGAGTAATCTCTACTACAGTGCTGTCGTATGCGGCAACAACATAAACCCATGAATAGGTATTCGAAGCATAATTCTGTTTTGAAGTGATCGCATAATATTCATATCCATATGCACCCACTGGCATTAGCATGGTAGCACCTGAATTTGTATTACCATAAATATGTGCAAATGCTGTAATTGGTACATCACTTTCTATACTGATACCTTTTGCTGACAACCCTTCTTCAAGAAGTCTTGCATCAAATGCACCATATTTTGGAATGAATTCAGAAGAGATCACAGAATTTGCAGGAACAGCATACGTCCTCACCCAACCTGTACCATTAATTCTAACGGTAACATTTGCGGGTGTTGAAGCAGCTCCCAGATACAGCACCATCTCCTGGTTATTGCCAGCACCAAAATCCTGGTGATGTCCGTACCCTACCCAGAAAATTCTTCCCCTGTTGGAAGAATCAGACGGATTTACAACGATTGGTGGTGGTGGCGGAACTGTTCCATCTGTCAAACCTGTAAACTTGTCAATAAACGTGAGGTTTGATTCATTGATGTGATTATCCAGAATATTTACGGTACTCGTTGGACTTACAACCCATGTACCGGTAGAATTGGTTCTTCCCATTTTAATGGAAAGTTCATTTGGAATCAACCCTCTCCATGGATCGATATAATACTGCTGCAACATGTAAGCAGATGGTGCAGGTCCTGTAATATCAAAATCGGTATAGAAATACATGTAATTCTGACCTGAAGCCAAACCAGGAGGTACAACACCTGAATAGCGTCGTCCTTCAATGGTGGTTGGAACAGTAGAACCCCATGTAATTTTGGCCACTGTATCTGTGCCCAACATAAATCTTTGCGTAATACCTGGTGCTGGTGCAGCAGGTGTTGCAGTAAGTAATACTGGTGTTGATGTTGGTAGGAATTCATAAGCTCCAAGATCAGGTACACCTGCTGCAAGTGTTGTTGGTCTTGGATTCAAATTAAAGTCTGCATCGTTTCCTGCGATTTGTTCACCTCTTCCATGCATTGCCCATACATGCGGGCTGGCAAGATCCGGAGTTAGTTCAGTTGCACTTGCAAATGCAGGTTGATATACAATTGAATTGAAATCCCAATAAGAAGTATCTCTCCATTGCTGCAGTGTTGAATAATTATTTGCAGTTCCCCACTGTATCAATGTTGTACCAGAAGTATAGAACATGTTGTAATCGCTGTAAATAAATCTTGGATTCACGATATACATGGCTCTTCCACCACCGGTATGAGAGAATATATTGTTTCTGATATGTGCAAGCCCATTTGCTCCGCTGCTTTGGCTGATATAGGCCGCTACA
>CAZCKF010000215.1:0-2455 GCA_964499155.1 uncultured Chitinophagaceae bacterium | reverse complement strand
GGTTGATGAGGTTGCAGAACTCTGCACAGAATTATTCAGGTAATGTACTCCTCCAGTACCAGTGCTGTACAATCCGTAAGAAGTTGCACCAGTTGTATGCACTGCAATCACATTGTTCTTCGTGCTGTTGAGTGAAGTTGTTGTGATGTACATTCCGTATATACTGCCTGTATTTCCGGAAGTAGCATTTATCCTGTTGCTCGCTATCAATCCCAGGTTATCAAAATTCGCCTGTGCACCCGTAACATAAATTCCATAAATGGTTGTTCCCGAATTACTGATCTCCACTCGATTATTTGTCACCTGGTACACTGAATCTGTATTTGACAGATAAATGCCATAAGCGGAAGTATTCTGCAATCCAGACCTGCTAACCTGATTGCGATTTACTTTCAGGAAGTTGAGATTGGCTGCATAAATACCATAGTAATAAGTTCCACTTACAAAATTGCTGTCAATAACTGTGCGATTTGCGATCGTTGTCATACCAGACAGGTAAATTCCCGCAGTACCACCGGTGATCGTATTTCCTTTAACCACGTTATCGCTACCTGTAAGGCTGGTAGCAAATACACCTGCTATTGCAGTAGAAGTGCTTGTGGAAGCTGGAACCTGGATGATGTTATTTAAAACACTATCGAAAGAACTTCCACCAACTAATTCGAAAACTCTTCCATTAGCAGAATTTGTTGCTGTAAGAGTTAGATTTTTAAAAGTGATATAAGAGGCACTGTCAAGACGAACCACATAATTTGAATCAGCAGTAGGTGAATTATAAGTAAGCGTTACTGAAGATGCAGCACCGCTTTGGCTCATAAATGTGACAGTGCTTGTTGCTGATGCACCTGGAACAGCCTTAATCAAAACCTGTTCATTATATGTTCCCGGAGAAACATGGAATCTTACAGAACCAGCAATACCGCATGCAAGAGCTTCCGCTGCTGCCGTGAATGACTGGTAATTTGTCGTGCTTGGAGGCAGTGCGGGATTGATTGTATAATCCCCTGCGATCAAAGCTGGATTCAATGTAACCTGAACTGGTGTTGATTGAGAAACTCCCGTTCCACAAACCACTACGGCCCTGAAATAAACTTCCGTATATGAAGTAAGAACGTGATCCATTTCTGGGGAATACAAAGTATCTGAGACATCAGTCCACGGACCACCTGCTGAAGCAGCGCGCTGCCATACATATTTCTGTAATCCACCCGTGCTGTTGCCAGAGAGATTAAGCCTGACGCTTTCACCCAAACAAATACCTGCAGGTGGCGTTGCATTCGCAGCACCTGCTGTTGGAGGTGACGTACAAAGTGTAACTGCGAATTCGTATGCACCCGGATCTGGTGTTGTTGTACTTCTTGGTGCTCCTTCAATATCTGTTGTAATGCCCACAGGTGTCCCGATATTATCAATAAGCGCTTGTTGTGGTCTGAAGTTGCCTGCAAGTGTATCAGTGTAATTCGGATCAACACTTTCAGAATTCAAATCCTGGTTGGTTGCAGCCTGCCAGTCTGCAAGTGTGGTCCTGTTTGATCCATTATATCCCACATGTGCATTTGTTGCTGCCACATACAGATCGTTGTGATCTGACAAATACACTGTTGTTGTAGTAGCCATGTATATAGCATGCTTCGTACCTGTACCTCCTCTTCTGACAGTAACTATATTATTTCTGAAAATAATTCCATCAGCTTCTGTCGTCTGGTAAAATCCACGTGCAACTGCCGTAGAAACGGTTGCAGTATTGTCAATCGAAATCGTGTTATGATAATATCTCGCATAGTTTGAACCAACATTGTTGATACCATAAATAATTCCCGCTCCATTCAAAGAGATAAGGTTATTACTGAAAGTATTGTGCTGGTTTATGACTGCATCAACCCCAGTATTCATGATACCGGTTGCATCATTTGCAGTTGTCGGCATATTGCCAAATGGATTTAATATCCTGTTCGCATTAACAACCGAACGTGTACTTACTCCTGTAAAATATATACCATACACTGTTGTTGCACTATTCGTCCTGTTAGGACGTTCCATTGTATTTCCTTCTATTCTTGTTGCATTGTTTGCATTTACATAAATACCGTACTGGTAATAATCACTGATCTTATTGTTTAGAACGCGATTATTGTTAATTGGTGCTGCTGCTGTTCCAACAAGAGAGATACCCAATGAGCCGCCAATGATGTTATTATTTGAAATCTCATTAAAATCACTCATTGTATTTCCGGTAGCTGTTGCGGAAGTTGCTGAACCGCTCATAACAATTCCAGCATAATTCGTCGAAGTTGAATTCGCAACCGTAATGATCGTGCTGTTGGTGATTGTATTGGAATCAGCATTGTTCATGAATTGAACACCCCAGCCATGTGTTCCCGATCCTGTTGCATCAATGATCAGGCTGTCGAATTTAACGTGATCAGTACTGTTGAATTTTATAACAGCCCTTTCG
>CAZCKF010000214.1:0-6211 GCA_964499155.1 uncultured Chitinophagaceae bacterium | reverse complement strand
AGAATGATGTAAACTTCCGGATGCCCCAGGAACCAGAACAGGTGTTGGTATAGAATTGCATTACCGCCCTCGTTCGGTAGAATTTGCGAACCCACAACAATATCACTGAGGTAAAAACTTGTTCCGAGGTTTCTGTCAAACAATAAAAGAATAAAACCAGATAACAATACAGGGAATGAAAGCACGCCGAGTATCGCAGTAAAAAACAGCGCCCACATCGTCAATGGCATTCGCGTCATGCTCATGCCCTTCGTACGCATGTTCAAGATTGTGGAAATGTAATTCAAACCGCCTAACAGTGATGATACTACAAAGAGTGCCATGCTCGTAATCCAGAGATCCATTCCAAGTTTGGATCCATCAGATGCGGCACCAAGGGCACTCAATGGTGGATACGAAGTCCACCCTCCACTCGCTGGACCAGTTTCAATGAACAAGGATGAAAGCATTACGATACTGGCAAGGAAAAAGAACCAGTAGGAAAGCATGTTCAGGAAGGGCGAGGCCATATCGCGTGCACCAATCTGCAATGGAATAAGCAGGTTGGCAAATGTTCCGCTCAATCCTGCTGTCAACACAAAGAAAACAAGCACGGTTCCGTGCATGGTAACAAGTGCATAATAAAATTCAGGATCGATCCTTCCTCCGGCAGCTCTTTTACCAAAGAAAGTTTCAAGAATTGGAAATGTTTCATCAGGATAACCAAGCTGCAAGCGGAAGAGAACAGAAAACAATCCACCGATCAGGGCCCAGATAATTCCGGTAATGAGGAATTGCTTTCCAATGGTTTTATGATCCTGGCTAAAAATATATTTTGTAAGAAACGTTTCTTTATGATGATGCATATGATGCTCATCATGATGCACATCATGTGTCGTCACAATTTCCGGATGTGCATGAATATGTGATTCGTTACTCATAGTTCATTTTTTTCAGTTAGTTACACGTGTTTCATCATTCCCTGCAGGACTTTTAACCCCGCCCGTAGCACTATCTGTTGTTGGTCTTGTCAAAGGTTTATTTGGATCACGATCTGGAAATGCAGTAAGGTAAGCTGGTTTTTTAGCCGCTATCCACCTGTTGAATTCTTCCTGTGTTTCAACAATGATGGTACCGCGCATATTAAAATGACCCTGTCCGCACATCTGGTCGCACGAAATTTCATAAACAAAATCATTGCCCCATTTTTTCTTTGCATCTTTTGTCGTGAGCGTCGGCGTAAACCACATGGTAGTGGGCGTACCAGGTACTGCATCCATTTTCATTCTGAAATGCGCAAGTCCCACATCATGAATTACATCCTTTGCATTGATGATCAGTTTCACCGGTTTGTTGACAACAAGGTGCAGGTCTTCACCTGATACAAAAACGTCATCGTGGTTAGCAGGATCATCCCAAAGCTGGCCAAGCGGATTGTTTTTTGCGTAATTAATCTCTTTGAAATATTTTTTACCAAACGTCTGGTCCTTTCCAGGATAACGATATTCCCATTTGAACTGGCTGCCTGTTACTTCCACTTCCATTGCATTACGCGGAGCTTCACCGGTGATCTTGAACCAGTAATACAAACCAAATCCAACAAGTACTGTCAGGAACAAAGCAGGGACAATTGTCCATAATAATTCCAGCTTATTGTTGTGCGGATAGTAATAAGCCTTTCTCTTTTCAGTAGCCTGGTATTTAAATCCGAAATAAAATAGAATTCCTTGTGTAAGTACAAATACAAACCCTGTGATCCATAGCGTGATCTCGATCATGCTGTCCACATGCTGTCCATGATCAGAAGCAGATTCACCAAGTGGAAGAATTTTATGTGCAAGTTTTTCATTGCAGTACCAAACACCGATCAATCCCAGCACAAGAAATGCAAGCAACATGAATGCATTGATCCTGTTGGTCTGCTGGCGAGATTTTTCTTCACCCCTGAGCACAGAAACATACTCACTTGCCTTCGCGATCTGGAATGTGATCAGAAATCCCAGGACCAAAATCGCGATGATGAAAAAAGTTGACATACGCTGTTGCTATTGTTAGTTAGTTATAATTAAATCCTCTCTATGTATGGTGAATAACACTCTCCTTGAACAAGGGGTGATTCTTCGCCATAAGTGGATATTTCGATAATGCCCTCGCTGTTACAAACATGATCAGTCCAACAAAACCAAGCGCCACGCCAAAATCCCAAATCATATTTGGAATATAGGTTTCATGAGAAGCCGGGTCTGTCAACGGACTTACAAAAACCATCTGGTAAAAATCAATCCAGTGACCAAAAATGATCAGTACGGCCATCATGCTCACTGTTCCATAATTTCTTTTCGCACCTCGTTTCATTAATAACAAGATCGGTGCAAGGAAATTGATAACAAGGTTCAGTAAGAACAATCCCCTGTACGGTCCCTGTTGCCTCGGTTCGAAATAGGTTGTTTCCTCTGGAATGTTCGCATACCAGATAAGCATGTATTGGGAGAACCAGAGGTAGGTCCAGAAAATAGAAAATGCAAACATGTATTTTCCAAGATCATGCAAATGCTCTTCATTGGTAAGTTCGAGATAATCATTGTTCTTCATGAAAACAACAAACAATGTAATGAGTGCAATACCCGCAACGAATGAACTCGCAAATGTGTACCAGCTATACATCGTGGAGTACCAGTGTGCATCAATACTCATTAACCACAACCAGGGAATGGAAGACATTACAGTGAGCGCAAACAATACAATATAAACAGCGGCCCACACTGTGCTGTCCCATGTGTATTTCTTTCCTTCTTCAACTGTCATTTTCCTGTTGTCGGTTGCGCGTGAACGCTGTCTCATTTTCCATCCAAGCCATGACCAGCCAACAAGTGTGATGAGTGTCCAGACAGTAAAAAATGTTTTATTTAAAAATCCTTTTTTATGACTTAATATCTCATCTTCTGCCACGTGATGCGTATCTGTCCAGTGATAGATCTGATGGTTGCCACCAAAAACAATGGCAAGTAAAATAACTCCGGTGATAATGGCAATTACAGGTACACATGCCGAGATAGCTTCTGTTACGCGCCGGAAACTTAGATCCCATGCACCCCATGCGAGCGTGGTTGCGCAGATAAAGAACATTGCTGCATTCGTGATCAGCAGGAAATAAACACTGTTCTGCAAAAGACTTGACCAGAATCTTGCCTGGCTTACAGCATCATCCTTTGATCCGTGAATGATATACATGAGGATGATCGATAACAGGCCAATCGCCATCAGTACGATGGAGAAGATTTTATATCTCGCCGGTATTCCAAAAAATTCTCTGGTTGCCATCAGTTATAAAAAATTTCAATTTTCAATTTCGTGTCGTATCTGTTGCTGCTCCTGTCTGTGTATTTGTTGTTTTAGCTGCTGCTGAATCCTTGCCGGTTGCTGAACCCGCCTGCTTCGAACGAACATAGGCAACAACCATCCATCTTTGGTTTGGATTCAATTGTGATGCATAACTTCCCATCATTCCCTTTCCATGTGTTACAACGTGAAACATTTGTCCTTCCGATAATGCCTTTGAATAAGGATCCAATAAATTTCTTGGCATTGTTGGATAGGGACCTGTACCATCTTTATACAAAGGACCATTACCCTGCAAATCGGTTGCGTGACAGATAGCACAATTCACCAGGTATAATCTTTCAGCTTCCATCATTTGTTTGGGCGCCATGCTGGTAATTGGATTCGTAACAGATCGTGCACCCGCGTAACCAGAATCAGTATTTGGTAATAAATAGGGCGCTGAATCTCCGCGTGCAATTGTTCCCAGCACAGGCATGGCCGTGTAATTAATTCCTTTGTCTTTCAGGTTTTGCGTAGGCGCATAGGTTTCATATGCACGTGAATACGTCATGTCGGGCATGTAGATCCTGCCTTCATCACGACGCGGTCCGCCACATGATGAGATCATGACTGCAGCAATTCCTGTTATAATCAGAATTTTGTTCATCTTCTATTATTGATCAGGCAACAACCTCTGTTTCCCGCCTGGTTTCATAAATTTTACTCTCTTTATCGTATCGTCCAAGCCACCATTCAGTTTCCTGCATATGTACTTTTACATCAAAAGCACCCAATGATTGTAAAAACCTGATTGCTTCTGCTTCATTTGTCTTTGAATGACATTCAATGGCCACAACAAAAAGATCATCTGTCGAGCGCAGGTTAAAATGTTCTTTTTTCACAAAAGGCGCTAACTGGCAGAGGTAGCAAAACGTAAGCACCATACCTACTGCAGAAAATAAAACTGTCAATTCAAATATGATCGGTATCCATGCTGGTAATGCAAAAAATGGTTTACCACCGATATTCAGTTGCCAGTCCTTAGTAAATACCCAGGTGATAAAGAAAAATGCAGTTGCTGTTCCTGTGATTGCATAAATAAATCCAGCGGTATGCAAACTTGTGTCGCGTAAGCCCATCACTTTATCCAGCCCATGAATTGGAAATGGCGTGTACACATCATGGATCTTATATCCAGCCTTGCGTACATTTTTGACCGCGGGAAAAAGCACTTCCTCATTGTCAAAACTTCCAACCACGAATTTTTTTACAGACATAAATTTTATTTAAGGTCCAAGAGACAAGGTCCAAGGTCCAAGGCAAGGTCCAAGCAACAAGGTCCAGGGTCCAGGGCTTCCATGGATCAGCTACCTCCGCACTTACGCATTATGGTCATGTCCATGGTCATGCGTGAATTCATCTGTCGACTGATTCTCCAGCTTATCCATTTTTCGTTTATAATTCTCGCCGTTCTTCTTCAAAATATGTTTGATCTCGGCCAATGCGATGACCGGGAAAAATTTAGAGAAAAGGAAATAACAGGTAAAGAACAATCCAAATGTTCCCAGGTAAAATCCAACCTCCCAGATCGTTGGCGTATAATATGTACTCCACGATGATGGCAGGTAATCGCGATAAATGGAAGTAACGATGATCACAAACCTTTCAAACCACATTCCAATATTTACAATTACAGACATGAAGAATGTAACCGTAAGGTTTCTTCTCATTTTTTTGAACCAGAAAATTTGCGGTGATAAAACATTACATCCCATCATGAGCCAGTAGCTCCATCCATAAGGACTCGCAAGATTCAGCCTGTTCTGGAAAAATGCGAACTCTTCATATTCAACTGCTGAATACCAGGCCATGAATAATTCAGTGAGATAGGCAATACCAACTATTGATCCTGTGAGAACAATTACTTTGTTCATCACTTCAATATGATTCAGTGTGATATAGTCTTCGAGGTTGAGAACTTTTCTTGTAACAACAAGCAGGGTTTGCACCATGGCAAATCCTGAAAATATCGCACCGGCAACGAAGTAAGGAGGGAAGATCGTGGTATGCCATCCGGGAACAACTGATGTGGCAAAGTCGAATGATACGATCGTGTGCACTGAAAGTACAAGTGGCGTGCTCAAACCCGCAAGTACGAGTGACAAAGCTTCGTGTCTTTGCCAGTGCTTTGTTGATCCAGTCCATCCCATCGCAAGAATTCCATACATCAGCTTTCTCCATTTCAATCTTGCACGGTCGCGAATCGTTGCGAGGTCAGGTATCAAACCTGAATACCAAAACAATAATGATACAGTGAAATAAGTAGAGATTGCAAATACGTCCCAAAGTAGTGGTGAATTAAAATTCACCCATAGTGGTCCGCGTGTGTTTGGATAAGGGAGTACAAAGAATGCCATCCATACGCGACCCATGTGCCAGATGGGAAATTGTCCCGCACACATTACCGCAAAAATTGTCATCGCTTCAGCAGCACGGTTCACACCTGTTCTCCATCCCTGCCTGAATAATAAAAGGATTGCAGAAATCAGTGTTCCGGCGTGACCGATACCAACCCACCAAACGAAATTGGTAATATCCCAACCCCAGCCAATTGTTTTATTCAGGTTCCATTGATCCACTCCATATGTTACCTCGCGATAAACTGAATAAATTCCGAATAACAGCAGCAGCACCGAAATGAGAAAACCGATCCACCAGAGCATGGAAGGTTTTGCTTCAACTGGACGGCATATATCTTCCGTTACCTGGTGATAATCCTTATCTCCTTCTACAAGCGGAGGCCGCACCTGCGATTCATACCTTAATAATCCCATATTAAAAGCTTTGAGCTTCGAACCTGGTGTTGTTTTTCAACACCGGCATTATTTATATTAATCCTGCCTTTGCAGGA
>CAZCKF010000213.1:0-6237 GCA_964499155.1 uncultured Chitinophagaceae bacterium | reverse complement strand
CCCTTGAATCTTCGAGGTATTCATCAAACGTCATCAGCCTGTCGATGATGCCGGAAGGTGTGAGTTCGATCACGCGGTTGGCGACAGTTTCCATGAATGTATGGTCATGAGACGAAAGCAGCACAATGCCTTTGAAATTGACAGCACTCTCGTTAAAGGATTGGATACTTTCAAGATCGAGGTGGTTTGTTGGTTGATCGAGAATGATCACGTTTGGATTTTGCAACATCATGCGGCTGATCATACACCGAACCTTTTCACCTCCGCTGAGTACGGAAGTTTTTTTCAAAACATCATCGCCGCTGAATAGCATTTTTCCAAGAAAACCTCTCAGGAATGGTTCATCCACATCGGTAACATATGCTGGCACATACTGGCGCAACCAATCCATTAGATTCAGGTTGGCTGTAAAATATTTCTGGTTCTCAACAGGCAGGTATGCGGTTGTAACCGTTGTTCCCCATTCGAATTTTCCACTGTCTGCCTTTGTTTCTTTATTAATAATATCGAAGAAAGTAGAAATTGCCAGGGGATCGCGACTATAGAAAGCAACCTTGTCGCCCTTATTTACTGTAAATGAAACGTCTTCGAAAAGTACACGGCCATCAACAGACTTGCTGAGTTTTTCTACATTGAGAATTTGATTACCAACTTCACGTTGCTGCACAAAAATGATCCCCGGGTATTTCCTGTTGCTTGGTTCAATTTCTTCGATCGTTAATTTTTCAAGCGCCTTTTTTCTTGCTGTCGCCTGTCTTGATTTGGATGCATTCGCACTGAATCGTGCAATGAAATCGATAAGCGCCTGGCGTTTGTCCTCGGTCTTTTTATTCTTATCGCTCAACTGGCGCGCCATCAATTGTGAAGATTCGTACCAGAATGTATAGTTACCGGTAAAGATTTTGATCTTAGCACGGTCAACGTCTGCCACGTGTGTACAAACAGAATCCAGGAAGTGACGGTCGTGGCTCACAACGAGAACGATGTTCTCATAATCTGCCAGGAAATTCTCTAACCAACTGATTGTTTCAATATCCAGACCGTTCGTTGGCTCATCGAGTAATAGAATATCCGGATTGCCAAACAATGCCTGCGCAAGTAATACACGCACCTTCAAATTAGAGGGTATATCCTTCATTAAAGACTGGTGAAAAGATTCTGCAACACCAAGATCACTCAACAGGCTTCCTGCATTGCTTTCAGCTTCGTAGCCACCCATTTCACCAAATTCTGCTTCAAGCTCACCAGCACGCATGCCATCAGCTTCTGTGAAGTCGGCCTTGTTATAGATCGTCTCACGTTCATGCATTACTTTCCAGAGACGTGTATGTCCAACAAGTACGGTATTGAGAACAGTATATTCATCGAACTCAAACTGGTTCTGTTTTAATACCGCCATGCGTTCGCCGGGAGTAATTTCAACAGTTCCTTTGTTGGGTTCAATCTCACCACTTAATATTTTTAAAAAGGTAGATTTTCCAGCTCCATTTGCTCCAATAACGCCATAACAGTTTCCCTTGATGAAATTCAGAGAAACTTCATCAAATAAAACCCTCTTGCCGAATGACAACGTCACATTCTTTACACTGATCATTAATGTCTTTTTTTCGAGGCGCGAAGGTAAGCTTTTTGGTTGGAATGGTTGGAATTGTTGGAGGTTGGAATGGTTATTAAACTCGAAAGTGACCTATTAATTTGTTAGAGGTTAGAAGTTTGAGGTTAGAGGTTGTTTAGATCGAATATTCATAAGTGAATTGAAGACACTGATTTCCGAAAAATTCATTACGGTGCGCCTGTCTTATCTTTCTTGAAGCCTGACGACTGAAGTCTGAAGCTTCAGGTCGTTATTTAATTATTGGAAAAAATTGTTAATCCTATTATTTCCGTCCAGCGTATAGTGCGGTTAACAAAAACTTTGCAAAAGTGAATTCTACATTGGTGGTTTAAAAAAACCAACCAATATGAAACAGATCTTTACTATCTCCTTTATTATTCTAATTTCTACTTCATTAAATGCACAGGAATGGACTTTCACCCCCAGAATTGGACTCAACACAATGAAACAAAAAATTCAATTCAACAATTTGCCAAGTTATTATCCGGGTTCTAATGAAAGTTTTATTTATGGATTTAAAATGAATTACCAGGGAAAGAAGGGGCATGGTATGTATTTTGGTGTTTCTGCTTTTAATGCTGGTCATCGTTTTTCATACATCGATCCTTACAACCATCAATTCAAGTATTTTGAATTTTCATCACCGCAACGCCGTTTGGATATAGGATACCAGTGGAGTAGTAAGCCAGTTTATTTTAAAAATCTGTTAGACAACAAAATAAATTCTGAAGCCTTCAATAGCATGGAAAATAAAGGATGGTATTTTAAATTTCAGCCCTTTATAGGTGCAGGTCTAAATTTTACAAGTAAAAATGCATCATTTAATAAAAGTGATACTGCAACAAGTGTGTGGTTCAGGGCGCCAGCTTACATGAGCCCATCTTATTCTCTTGGTTTTGATCTTGAACTTGGAAAAAATGGTAATAAAAAAATTATTCTGTCAGCACAGTATTCGCATCTGATCGCAAATTCATTTTATTCATCAATTCATTCAAATGTGAATGGTATTGAATATCGAACACAAGCTTTTAGTCGACCATCATGGAGTTTCACTGTTGGTATGCCAATCACCTTTAAACCAAAAAAATGCAGAATTGCACCTGAAAAGAAAATAACTGCATTACGATATTAACAGAAATAACAAAGTGGGAAATGATTATAGCTCGCACATTAGCGTTAATTAGAATAATTAGCGTCAATTAGCGCCAATAAAGAAGCCGTTGCATGTAGCAACGGCTTTCAGATTATTAGTTACAGACAGTTCGGCTAACTAGACAGTTACCGAAGGTGTCCATGTAATATCTGTTGATTGCATGAATACCTCCTTTCTTTGGTGAATCGTAGATACAAATTTAAGGAAGCCAGTTGAAAATTTAATCGATGCAGGTTTTTATTAGCATTTCGTTTGAGGATAGGCCGGATTGCACGGATGCTTTATGAAAACCCTTCAGTTTATCTTCTACCTGCAAAGCCTCGCCCCTCGTCTCCCGATTTGAAATGAATTGTTTCACTATCAACACTGCATCTTCATTTTCTCACTTATGCAAACACCTACAAAGCCTCGCCTCTTGCCCCTCGCTTCTCGGGTTTTGTACCAGCACTTCCACTTTACTTCAGGTTCCTCTTCATTAGTTAATGGTTCAATAACCTAGGAAGCATTGCCTTTGCTTTTTGCCCTTTGCCTTTTCCATTTATAAACGACTCTCAATAAAAAAGGAAAACAGCCATTTGCAGCAACCAGAACCGTTCATAAAATTTTCTCCGAAACATATCGTAGAATGCTTAAATTACTTTTAACCTTTCATTAAAACCAAGTAATTATGAGAACGGCAACACTGCTTCTTGCGTTCGTTGCAATTGGATTTGCAGCGACTGCTCAACAACGCGTCACCCTACTTCCTCAATTCGGTTTAGAAAATGCAGCTTCCCAAATTCTTCTCAACGACAATGCATCTTTTAATCCACTTAGCGGACAACCACCACTGATTGCTAATCTTCGACTGATCTATGAATCTAAAAAAAGACAGGGCGCTTATATCGGCCTTGGCAGCAATTCCAGCACGATCGCTTACCGTTTTGCTGTTCCTTCTAATGGACTACAGGAACTGAGTGCAGAAAGACTGCGCAAATTAAAAATTGAAACAGGCTACCAATTCACAACAAAAGCCATTTCACTTGTAAAAAAACAAACACAGCAAAAACCAAAACAGCAGGAAGTCGCAAAAACCCAGGAGAAGAAAAGTGGATGCGGCAGCTACACTGTTCGCACACATTGCGGACAAAAAACTGAACAGAGAAAAGTTACAGTTACCAAACAACCAACTCCATCATGGACAATGCGCATTCAACCAAATATTGGTGTTGCAATGCTGGTTGGACAGGAAGACAACGTTGAAGTAAATGATGCAGCTAATTATAAATACCAGTACAATGCTGGAAACTGGACTACTGCAGTGCAGGCAGGAACTAATTTTGAATTTGCGCGCAATGGTAAACCCACATTATCGCTTTCATTGAATTACCTGCGTGGATTTGGTAACATGGACATGCAGACCGTAACAACACTTTCAAATGGTAAAACTTACACCAACAATTTCAGCTCAAAAGCTTCCAGTTTTTCTGCAACTGTTGGCGTTCCTATTACATTGTATCACAAAAAACCAGTTGTGAAAAGAGTCATCATGTACAGAAAAGTTGAACAGAAAAAAGAATGCATTAAAGTGAAAACTTCCTGCGGTACAAAAAGGATCTGAGGTTAGCACACTATTTGAACTAAATAACCAAACAGATCATATGCAGGAACTAATAACACAACTCACCAGCAAGGCCGGCCTCAATGAAGACCAGGCGAAGAAAGCGATCCAGGTAATTTCAGATTTCATCGGCGATAAATACCCGATGCTGAAAGGCCAGATCAGTAATTTTCTTGGAGCGCATGGTACAGAAAACAAGGCACCACAGGTGGGTGGAATAAATATTCCAGGTTTGGGGTAGAAGAATCTTTTTAGCGACAGAAAGGCCCATGGTTGCAGCGCAACTGTGGGCTTTTTATTGTTGGAATAGTTGGAAGAGTTGGAATTGTTGGAATTGTTGGAATTGTTTTTCAACTCGAATTTTTAACATTATTGCTTATGGTTCGTTGGAATTATGCTGTATGATGAATCATCGAATAGGTGATGATATTTCGCAGTAAACCTCCAACCCTTCCAACCTTTCCAACCTTTCCAACCATTTTCTCCTCGCATAGTTTTTGTATCAATTCCCCAACTATGATCCGAAGAGTCAGAACTGGAGTAAAAAAGATCTGGGCACAGTTTGCATTGTTGTCCATCGAATTGCTTATTGTTTTTGCCCTGGTACTGGCGGCTATAATTGTTTTCCTGTGGCTTGTGCGAAGGGTGATATTCCTCAACAAGACTGCAGCGGATTTTAAGATTTTTGATTTTTTACAGACATATGTTTCGGATGTGAATACGAACATCATGCTGTTTTTTACCTTCCTGGGTACACACAACTTCCTCATCCCGGCGAATATTTTCCTGATCATTTATTTTCTATTTATTAAAAAGCACAGGTGGTATTCGATCAAGATCCCGACGATTGCGATCAGTACAACGCTGATGATGTTCTTCCTTAAAAATTTATTCGACAGGCCACGTCCTGATATTCCATTGTTGTCAGAAGCACGTGGATTAAGTTTCCCAAGCGGACATGCAATGTGCAGCATGGCATTTTATGGATTGATGATCTATATCGTTTGGCAAAAACAAAAAACACCGTGGATCAAATGGACGGTTACTATATTATTGAGTTTATTAATTCTCATCATCGGTTTCAGTCGCATCTACCTGCGCGTTCACTACCCAACCGATGTCCTTGCCGGATTCTGCGTTGGCCTTATCTGGCTCGTGCTTTCAATTGCTGTCATTAAACGGATTGAAAAGTACAGTCAGAAGAAAATTGCAGTGAAGGAGGCGGATCCAAATGTCGGATTGACAGAGACACCGCTCGAAGTGAAGAGTTAGAGGACAATTTCAAGATTTCAAAATTTCTAGATTTCAAAATTCGCTTCGGAAGAAGGATCGTTGGAGTTACTTTCAATTCCATTCCAGGATGCTGGAAATATAAGAATTTGGAAAGATCAAATTTTTAAGTAACACTGCTACGAAGCCAATCTTGAAATCTAGAAATCTTGAAATCTTGAAATACTCAAATACATTTACCGCATGAATATTGAATCGAATAGGAATGAGGACGCAATGAAGTTGGTTATAAGTGAAATGAAACAAAAGCTTCATCGCATTCATGAAGGCGGTGGAAAAAAAGCAATTGAAAAACAACACGAGAAGAAAAAACTAACAGCACGCGAAAGGATCAGTTACCTTATTGACAGTGATGAAGGTTTTATTGAAATAGGCGCATTTGCAGGATATGAAATGTATCCCGAAGCGGGAGGATGTCCTGCAGGCGGCACTGTTGCTGGTATCGGTTATGTTTCCGGAAAACAATGTGTGATCGTTGCCAATGACCAGACAGTAAAAGCTGGTGCATGGTTTCCCATTACAGGTAAGAAGAAACTGCGGATGCAGGAGATTGCCATGGAGAATCGCTTGCCGATTATT
>CAZCKF010000212.1:0-6245 GCA_964499155.1 uncultured Chitinophagaceae bacterium | reverse complement strand
GTTCCTGTAAAATATCTGAAAGTCGCATTGATCCATTCTCACGAATAGTTTTGTTACTGATCACTTGAACAGGAACAACAACGTTGCCCATTTTTCTTTCTGTCCGGGTAGCTGTGATTATTACTTCTTCTAACACAGCGGATGAATCCTGTTGTGCAAAAAGATTCAATTGAAGGAATACAAGTGAAATAAAAAAAATTGCTTTCATTTTCCGGAAGCAAAGTTTGCAGCAGGGATCATTGTGAATTATCACAAGTTTGTAAATCAGTATGAATGCATTTTCATTTTACAAATCAGTGACGAGAGAGGAAGTAATTGAAAAAAAAATTTGTGATTGGAGTTACGATTTTGAATTGATGATTACTAAGCGGGAGATTTGGTAGTGTTGGAGAGTTAAGGATAGTGGAGGAAGTATTTTTCGTAAATCAAGACGTTTTTTTCGGCAAAACCTGCAGATTCCTGCATTTGTCAGGCCACTTTAAGTGGCCTGACAAATGCTTCAGAATCCCGCAACTTCATGCACGAATCCTCAGTTTCTGGTGTTTACACAACTCTTCTCCCATTTTACACTTTTTCTGTTTCAAAGATTTTCCTTATCACTGAAAAATCAAAGCTTCGCTCCCACACTTACAAAAAATGTTCTCCCATCCGCAGGTAAAATACCTGGACCTGGATAGCCACCAGCACGACGCGTAAAATATCTCTCATCTGAAAGATTATTGATCCCAGCTTTCACATTCAATCCCTTTGAAAACTTATATGTCGCGGTAAGATCCATAACATGGTAAGATGGAATTAAACCATTTTGCGCATTTGAGGTAGGAATCAAAGTATTGTTTGCATCACTGAAAGAAGAAGAAGAAAAAGAATATTGGCCCGTGAGCAATACATTTTTATAACCTGCTGTAATACCACCACGAAAAATATGTTCAGGTGCATTTTCCACTTTTTTACCCATTGTATTGGCATCCTTATGGTCATCACCATATCGCGCACGTGTATATCCGTATGAACCAAACAAAATAAGATCAGTATTTCTTGATTTTGTAAATGCACGGACAGGATTAAATTCTACATAACCTTCAAATCCTTTGCTTACACTGCTTCCAACATTGGTGATTAACCGATATGATGCACCTGTTGGAGTAACTGTTCCAATACGGTTGTTGTAAAGAAGATAAAATGCACTGACATCAAACTGTAAATGCCCCTTTATTTTTCCCCGATAACCAAAATCTGCATTGTATCCCTTTGCATCTTTTAGATCGGAATCAACTACATCTGTTGTTGGTTGAGCCTGCAAATTTGCAAACTGAATGGGGCGATAGGCCTGTGTATAGTTTGCATAGAATTCTGTGTTTGGTGTAATGTGATATTCTGCTCCTATGCCTGGTAAAACAAAACTCCTGCTTCGCGAAATATTTTGCAACATTACCGGCTCACCGGATGCATTATATCCATTTCTTCCTGATGCAGATCCTTTTAACCATTCAACACGAACACCAGGAACAAATAACAATTTGTCTGTTACCCGAAAAATATTTTCAATAAATAGTGCTGCATTCTCCGAATCAAATTCAATATCTCTTGGATAATCACCGATCACAGTCATATTGTAATCTTCTGCAATATTACCTTTTCCATCCGCTTTCCGATGTGTTGTTCCCGTATACAAACGTATCCCTGCGGAAAGTGTATTATCCATTCCTGCCATTTCATGCATTGAAATGATCCGGCTCTCCAAACCAAAATTGCGATAGCGATCGGCTTGCAATGTCCTGTTTGCATATTGGCCAGTTGTGCGATTAATGGTATCAGGATTTGTAATTGCCTGCAAAAAACCCACGCTGTTCCGATTTCCAATTGTTCCAAAAATTTTCGTATTCAATTTTGTTTTGTCTGAAAATTTATAGTTGGCGATCAAGGCAGGTGTTGTCCACGAAATATCAAACCAATTACGTTCACGCAAACTCTCCCGCGCATTTGAATTTAACATTGCATCTGTTAGTCCGCCCGGCTGCTGGCTCCTGATATGAGAATGCATGACTTCGCCCGTTAAAGAAAACTTCGGAGTGAAATGATATGTAACTGTGGCATAACCAGCGTTTGTATAAAATTTGCTGTTGGATCGCCATCCGTTTCCATTCCTGTGATCAAAAAAAGAATAATAGTGGATCTTTCCTTTTGTTCCACCAAGTGCATTGTATGAATTGAACAATGCATTGCTGCCAATCGTTTGCTGCGTTTCAAATTCAAAAGGTTTGCTGATTTCACTTCCATTTCGAAGTATATAATTCACAAGACCGCCAAATTGTGGTCCATATTGAAGTGCGCCCTGCCCTCTAACAATTTCAATTCTTTGCACAGCCTGTAACTGAGGATTGTAATAAGCTTCAGGATATCCAAACGGATCTGCTGCAATGTCATAACCATTTTGCCTTGTGTTAAATTCCCAGCTTCGATTGGGACTTAAACCACGTGCAGCAATACCAATCTGAATTCCGCTTGGATCACTTTCCCAGATTTGAATGCCTGGAATTTTTGCAAGGACCTGCCGCATATTGTTCATAACAACATTACCCTGAACATTATCCAGTATTATGAGTGCATTTTTTTTACCGGCATATATATTGGTACCCACCACTTCCGGCATTTGCTGATAATCACTTTTACTGTAACGGCCAACAACTGTGACATCACTCAGGTATTTGTGCGGGATGGTGTCTTTCAGTTCGGTTTGCTGAGCAAATGAACAGACTGCAATTAAGCATGTCAATAATAAAAATCGTGTTTTCATAATCATAACTGTGCGCGAAGGTGCAGGTTGGAAACTTAGTTACACTTACGATAAATGGAAAACACATTACGCAAACGGGAACTGGAACTTGATGAAAGGGATTTATGAAACTTGTTTACAATTAAATGACACAAAATCATGCTCAATTAAAGTCGGATTTTGAACCCTCCATTAATTACCCGTCCATCGACCGGAGCATAAATATCCCGAAAAACAGGATTGTCAATAGTTCCGGTATAAATAGTGTCGAATTTGGTCTGTCTTGTATCGAGAAAGTTTTCGAAATTGATGAATACTGAAAAATGCTCCCATAACCTTTCAACCATGAAACCATTAACCCAATATGACTTCCCTCTTTTATTATCATTTAATTTTTGCGGACTAAAATAATAAGCTTCCAAACCAACCTTCCATTTATCTTCTACTTCGTACATCAGCACATTATTCAGTTTATGGCGAGGTGTCAGTGGTCTCCATATTCTTGTATCAAAAAAGTTTTCTTCCTCAGTTGCATCAGTATAAGTATATCCAAGAAACAGTTTAAAATCTTTCCAGATTAGTTTTAAGTTGGTTTCAATCCCTTTTGTAATAATGTTCCCGTCAGAATTTCTGAAACCATAATTATTTCCACCGATCACTGGAATCAACATGATGGGGTTATCGAGATAGGTATAAAAGAAAAGATTGTTGAAGCTAAAATCGACTGTTCCAATTTTTGTTCTGAAATTAATGTCAGCATTTAAGCCATATGATTTTTCGATTTCAACATCATCCTTGTCAATAGCAAGTATATTTTCAAAATGCCTTTGCTCTGCCTCCTCAGTGAACATATTCGGCGTTTTGTATCCCAGTCCTCCACCAATCCTCGACGAAAAAGATGGTGAAAATTTAAAGAGCAGCGCAACCCTTGGTAAAAACTGGAAGTCATACTCACTTACATGATCAACGCGAAATCCCGATTCAATAGAAAAAATATTCCCTGCGTTGAATGTGTTTTGAATAAATCCGCCGATAATATTTTCTTCATAATTGCGTGAAGGTGACGTTTGTAATTCAAGGTCTTTAAATTTGTCGGTGACCAGATTAAGACCACCGATCCACTCATGATCTCCAGAATTCCTTGAATAATTTACCTCACTGAAAGTAGACAACTGTCTTCCTCGAAAAATATAACCAGGTGTTTCAATACGACGATTGAAATGATTAAATGATGATTTAAAAATAAGTTTTGATTTACCGCTGAATCGATGAGTAACTGAAATCAGTCCATTATACCTGTCTGTTTTGTTTTCTTCGAAATAACCAGTTGTCCGATTTTTTATAAAATTCATACTGCCGCCCAGCCTGTTTTCCCAAGTACCTGATACCCCTATCCGAACATCAGTTGAATTACCATATAAAAAGAAAGAAGGATTTAATGTATACCTGTCAGATTGCGGTATTGCAGATAAACCAATATCTGCGGGATCATATGCTTCCATTGTATTAACAGAACCAAACAATGTGATACCTGCCTTATTAAATTTTTCACTGTAAAATCCACTGAGATCTAATCCCTTTGCTGTTGTACCATTCGCCATGAAACTGATTTCCCGTTCTTCACCGGGTTCCTTTGTTATCAGGTTTACAAGTCCCGCAATAGCTCCACCTCCATATAAAGTAGATGCCGAACCCTTAATTACTTCCACCTGCTTCAAATCGAGTGGTGCAATTTGCATGATGGATAATCCGCCGGCAAAACCACCATACATTGGCAATCCATCTTTTAATAGTTGTGTATACCTGCCTTCAAGACCCTGGATCCTGATCGATGAATTGTAAGATGTTGCTGAAATTTGCTGAGTTTGAATTCCAGTGCTTTCAAACAACAGCATCCGAATATCCCCTGGTTTCATGTTTCCCTTCTCATCAAGTTCCTCTCCACTGATTATTTCAACCCGGGTTGGTTCATTTGCAATGGTGCGGCTTGAACGAACTGAATAAACCGTTACTTCTTCCTCATCTTCATGCGCATCATTTTCGTCTTCACCTTTTAAATTTAATTCAACTGACACAACATCCTGATCAGGTACCAAAATAGTAACCACATTTTCTTCATATTCGACATATGTGACGTGAACATCATAACGACCAGCAGGTATATTATAGATCACAGCAACACCTGTGGTATCAGTTACAGTTCCCTTGTTGATGGATTTAATAAAAACAGATGCTGCAGAAAGGGGCTTGCCTTGTTTGTTTTTGACAGAAATGCGCACATCATACTGTGCAATGGAAGGTAATGAAATGAAAATGGCAGCAACAAGGGTAATGAACTTCATAGCTTCAGATAATTTGTAAAAATATATCAGCGAAGCAGAAGTTCACAAGGTTTTAAACCCGTATGTTTTTTAAATGCGGTTGAAAAATGCGAAATGGAAGAATATCCGAGCATCATGGAAACTTCAGTTACACTCAGACCTTTTTCATACAATAAATATTTGGCGTGTTCCATCCTTTGACTTTGATAAAAATCAAAAACAGTTGTTCCAAACATTTCTTTAAATCCTTTTTTCAAATAGCACTCGTTGATGGCAACTTTTCTGCTCAGCTCTTTAATTGTGATCGGCTCGCCAATATGCTGGATCAGGATCTCCCTGGCCTTTACAATTTTGTCACGATCAGCTTCATTCGCAAGGAATTTACAATTGATGGTATCGATCTCTTTTTCACCAACCATACAATCCAGCGAATACAAAAGCAACATTTGCATCTGCGCGTTGATGTAAATGTTTTCGCGGCTGTCTGAATAGGTATGGTTCAATACTCCTTCAAGTACCATCCGGGTTTTTCCGCAAAGAGGAAGTGTTTTGCTGAATGTGGTTGTGTAAGAAAAATTGACAATCTGATCAGTGAGTGTATCTGTTGATCGGCCAGGTTTTACAAATTGGGTCAAATGTGCCGGCGAAAATTTAAAACTCACCACATCAACACTTTCAACTCTTTCCATGCAACTTCTGGATGCGCTGAATTTGCACATGTCGCATTCTGTATCTTTTTGGCGACAATATACATTTCCTGAAACGCAGAATTTCAATTCAAGATGATTCTGCGAGGGGTCTTCCTTAACATAATTATATACCAGCATCCCCGCATCATCAACGTTCCATTGAGGGTTACGCTGATACCGGCGGATCGAATACAGCACAGAACCGGGGATTTGCTGGTTTTTTTCCTGCAAAAGCACCATTTCATCGTGCATCATCGATTGGCGGTAGGCGAGGCTTAGTATGTCGGTGTTAATTTCCACTGGAGTCTGCAAAATTAAGGTTTAAACTTCATTTTTTCCGGTAAGTCATAGAAGCTGTAACCTATCTATTTAACAATCAGTTATTAAAAAAACTTCTGTTTCTGGCCAATACAGTTAACTTTGCCCGCGTTGCAAAAAAAGCACATTTCACGGCTTCCA
>CAZCKF010000211.1:0-6294 GCA_964499155.1 uncultured Chitinophagaceae bacterium | reverse complement strand
GTGAAAGCAGCAGAATTAGAGCGAGATTATCAGAGATCCGTCACTAACTATGAGATTGCAACTTTAAACAGTCAGTACAGCCAAGCGGTACAACAGCTTAAGAAAGATGAAGAGTTGCTTACCTACTACGAGACAACCGGACTTGCACAAGCCGATGCAATTATCAAAGCAGCCAATATTGCTTACAGAGCTGGTGAAGTTAGCTTTGCAGACTTGTCACAATTTTTAACCCAGGCGATTGATATACAGCGGAATTATCTGGAAGTGCTTAACCAATACAATCAATCAGCCATTCAACTCAATTACTTTTTAAACAGGTAAAATGACAATGAAACACATTATATTTTCCATAGCCATTATGAGCACACTGCTTTCTTGTGGGAGTAAATCATCTACCCAGGTAAAAGCCAATGAAGAAACACATGCTGAGGAAGGGCAAGGTGAGGCCGAAAGCAATATTGTTTCTTTATCTGAGGAGCAAATAATAACAGCAGGCATTGAGACCGGCACAATTGAGCTTAAAAATCTTACGACATCTATTAAAGCTAATGGTACATTAAGCGTTCCCAATCAAAACAAAGCACTTATTACATCTGTAAACAGTGGGGTGCTCAAAACGTTGCTTATTCAGCCAGGAAGCTTTGTTCGCCAAGGCCAGGCTGTTGCTACTATTGTTAACCCCGAAGTTGCAGGATTGCAGCAGGAACTACAAACAACCAATGCTCAAATCAATCTTGCAGAAATAGAGCTGAAAAGGCAGCGGGAACTGGTTGCAGGAAATGCCGCGCCCTTGAAAAATGTGCAAAGAGTTCAAACAGAATTAGCAACGCTAAGAGCTACAAGAAACGCCATATCTAAGCAGCTAAATGCAATGGGCATTTCAGCCGCAAGTGTAAGCAAAGGAAATATTATTACAACAATTACCATTACTGCACCCATCAGCGGAACGGTTAGTAATGTAAAGGCACAAATTGGCTCACCTGTTGATGCAAGTACACCGATAGCCGAAATTGTCAATAATTCGCAGCTTCACCTTGATTTGTTTGTGTATGAAAAGGATTTGCCTAAGCTTCATGCAAACCAGGTTATTCATTTCACACTAACCAATAATCCTGGAAAGGAATATGATGCGAAAATCTTTTCAATTGGAACTGCCTTTGAAAGTGAAACCAAGACAATACCTATACATGCGGTAGTAATGGGTGACAAAACAGGTTTAATTGAGGGGATGAATATAACTGCACTCATCAGCATTGGACAAACTGTTGTACCTGCGGTCCCGACAGATGCTATTGTAAGTAGTCAGGGACAGGATTACATTTTTGTGCAAACCGAAGCGCCAAAAGAACATGCGGACGAACATAAAGAGGATGGGCATCAGGAAGAAGAAAAACATGAAGAAAAGCCGTCCCGCTATTTTCAAAGAGTACAGGTTGTGAAAGGGTCATCCGACGTCGGATATACGGAGGTCACATTATTGAAAGATGTACGTCCTAAAACTCCGGTTGTAACCAAGGGTGCTTTTTTCGTAATGGCAAAAATGTCAAATACCGGCGGTCATGATCATTAATTAGTAGCTATGAATGAAGAAATAGAAAATGCACTTCAAGAAAAAGACATCTCCCCTACAGCCATGCGGATACTGGTGTTAGAATATTTACAAAAGCAAAGTAGTGCAATAAGCCTGCAGGATTTGGAAAAGTATTTTAAACATTCAGATAGGACTACTCTCTACAGAACACTAAAGACCTTTGTAGAAAAAGGACTAATACATAGTATCAGCGATGGTACAGAAGCCACTAAATATGCACTTTGTGCTGATACCTGTAAAGCTGGCTCGCATTACGATTTGCACTTGCATTTTTACTGCTATTCATGCAACCAAACGTTCTGCCTTCCGAAACACCAGGTGCCGGATATTTCACTTCCAAAATCATTTATGTTAAAAGAATTGAATCTGATGGCAAAAGGCTTTTGCGGCTCATGTAGCGAAAACAATGCAATTCAGTTGCACGAAGAGGCAGAATAACTTTGAGCGATCAATAAAAAATGATTTTATGGATGCTTTTTTAAAAATCTACATGCCTATTTTCCTGGTTGGATTTATCCTACTTGTGTTTGTTGTGCCAAGCATTAGAGTGTACCGGCAAACCGGTATCAATCCATTTCGTTTTGCTACAAAGCATGACGAGGCCCACGACTATATCGGCGCATCCATGAAAGTGTTCATCCTGTTTTTGTTGGTAGCCGTTGTCCTCTTTTCCTTTTCTGATACGGCCTACCGATACTTAGCCCCATTTGCCTATATGAAGGCAAAAAGCCTGAAGATAATAGGGCTTGTTTTGGGGCACATATCCTTGCTCTGCATCATTATTGCACAATACAACATGCGGCAATCATGGCGCATTGGCATAGATTACCAAAACAGAACGGCCTTAATCACGAATGGATTTTTCAGAATTTCAAGAAACCCCATTTACCTAAGCCTGTTAGCGGGCCTGGTAGGAATGTTTCTGTTACTGCCTAATGCGATAACGTTTGCGGTATTGTTTGCAGCCTACATTGTGTTGCACATTACCATGCGTCTGGAAGAAGATTTTTTGCAAAAGCAGCATGGGGAGACGTATCTGGACTACAAGAAAAAAGTAAGACGATTAATTTAAAAACCCTTAAAGTAAAATTATATGAAACTGAATTGTTGGAAATGCGTGGTACTGCTCTCATCGCTGTTAGCATTACTTGGATCCATAAGTTAAGTAATGGTAAGCATCATTACAGGAAGTTTAATTATCAGCCTTCTTCATGCCATAATCCCAAACCATTGGTTGCCAGTTTTGGCTATCGGTAAAAAAGAAGGATGGAGCCTGAATGAGACCAGCAGGATAACATTCATTGCAGGATTGTCTCATGTTATCAGTACCGTCATCATTGGAACTTTGCTGGCACTCATTGGAAAAGAGCTTGCGACCCATGTAGAACACTTTACGCAGGTTATTGCACCGTCCATTCTCATACTGCTAGGTTTGTATTTTATCCGGCAGCACTACCGGCATCGGCATTTTCAGGTAGAAAAGGAAAGGCTGGAGAAGAAGACAAAAGCATCCATCATTACGGCATTGGTCATTGCCATGTTTTTTTCACCTTGCATGGAAATAGAAGCCTACTTTCTTTTAGCAGGTACAAAAGGCTGGTACATGATGGCCTTGATTGCACTTTTGTATTCTGTTGTCACCATTACCGGCATGTTGATTTGGGTACGAGTGGTGTACAAAGGGCTGCTCAAACTGGATTGGCACAAATGGGAACACAATGCAGGCATTATAACCGGCGCAACACTGGTGGCGACGGGCATTCTTTCATTTTTTATTCAATAAGACTATATGGAACACAATCATAAAGGGCAGAAAGACTTAAAGCTGAACGAGTTGTCCAAAATTGCCGAAACACCGGAAGAAAAGGCCCATGTCGAGAACGACGGTCATGACCATTCCGTAGTTGGCGGTGGCGCCGAACACGATAAGGATGGCTGGAGAAGTCATTGGGATTTGCTGCTTGCGTTAGCTATTCTCGTTGTGTTGCTTTTGTTAGAATACGGTTTCAAGATTGAGCTTCCTAATATCCCGGCTCTTGTCATCAATCTCGTTGCCTATCTGCTTGCCGGACGAAAAGTTTTGGACCTTGCGTTTCGAAAATCAAAGCGTGGCGATATCTTCAACGAGTTTGTTCTGATGAGCGTTGCCACCATTGGGGCATTTATCATTGGTGAATACGAGGAAGGTGTTGCGGTAATGGTATTTTATCAAATCGGAGAATGGTTTCAGGATGCAGCGGTCAATCGTGCCAAAAGGAATATCAAAGCTCTGTTAGACATCAGACCTGATGAGGTAACAGTTTTACGAAATGGCGAGACGGAAGTTTTAGACCCGTCTCAAGTAGCGTTAGGCGAAATCATTCAAATTAAGCCAGGTGAAAAGGTCGCCTTAGATGGTGAGCTACTATCCGGGAATGCTTCTTTTAACACGGCGGCATTGACAGGGGAAAGCAAGCCAGATACAAAATACAAAGGTGAAGCTATTCTTGCCGGAATGATAAATCTTAATACGGTCGCCGAAGTAAAGGTGAATGCCCTTTTCAAGGATAGTAAGCTGAGTAAGATTTTGGAAATGGTACAAGATGCCACTGCCCGAAAATCGCAAACGCAGCTATTTATATCCCGCTTTGCCAAAGTATATACACCGATTGTTTTTTTTCTTGCTATAGCTGTTTGTTTTGTTCCTTACTTTTTTGTAGAAAACTATCATTTTCAAACGTGGTTTTACATATCATTGGTATTTATTTTTATTATATGTAATTGCGCCTTGGTGGTCTATATTACTTTAGGATATTTTGGGGGAATAGGCCTTGCGTCAAAAAATGGAATCCTATTCAAGGGTGGTAATTTTCTCGATGTGATGACGAAAGTGAATGCGATTGTGATGGATAAAACAGGAACTCTTACAAAGGGTGTTTTCAAAGTGCAACAAGTGGTCCCCAACGGAATTGACAAAAATGAATTGGTTCGGCTAACGGCTGCATTGGAGCGAAACTCCACACACCCGGTTGGTAAAGCGGTTACAGAATATGCAGGTGATTTGGACAAAGACGCAAAGGCAACCGATGTGGAAGAAATTGCCGGGCATGGATTGAAAGGAAAGATTGACGGTAAAGGAGTTTTGGCAGGAAACCTAAAGCTTCTCCGTAAGTTCAATGTACTTTATCCAGTTGAAGTTGAACAGGTAGTTGATACTATTGTGGTGGTAGCCATTGATAGCAAGTATGCAGGTCACATAACCATCGCTGATGAAATAAAGGAAGATGCAGCCCAGGCTATTAAAGAGATGCACAATCTTAAAATCAAAACGGTGATGTTATCGGGCGATAAACAGACTGTTGTTGATCAGGTGGCCAAAAAAATAGGCATTGACGAAGCCTACGGTGATTTGTTGCCGGAAGGAAAGGTGGAGAAAGTGCAAGCATTGAAGAATGAAGGCCGCCACATTGCATTTGTGGGTGATGGTGTAAATGATGCTCCCGTGGTAGCATTAGCAGATGCAGGTATAGCAATGGGAGGATTAGGCAGTGATGCAACAATAGAAACCGCTGATATTGTTATTCAAAATGATCAGCCTTCTAAAATTGTTTCTGCCATTAAGGTTGGAAGAATTACCCGCAGTATAGTTTGGCAAAACATTATACTTGCCATGACAGTGAAAGTGTTTGTACTCATTCTTGGTGCAGGAGGAATTGCAACCTTATGGGAAGCTGTAATTGCCGATGTAGGTGTTGCATTATTGGCAATATTAAATGCTGTCCGCATACAAAGGAAGGAAGTTTAAACAGATACAAGTAAATTACTGGCAGCTTCATTACTTAAAGTAATGGAGCTTTTTTTATGCAGTATTGTTACGGACTGGTCAAAATCTTCTATTTCCTTAATTTCAATAGTATCCCCAATTGAAAGGGTTATTTTGTTAAGGTACTTTAGATACTCATCCGAAGAATTGGCTAATGAAATGATGCTGAGCTTCTTTTTTAAGGGAGCTTCCGTTAAAGGTTGTGTCTTAATTTTTTTGATCTTTCCATTCTCGTCAGGTATTGGATCTCCATGTGGGTCCACCGAAGGAAACCCTAGAAAGGATTCCAAACGTTTCACGAGATCATCTGAGTCAATATGCTCTAATTGTTCCGCCAGGTCATGTACCTCGTTCCATTTGTAATTCAGCTTATCAACCAAAAAGACTTCCCAAAGCCTGTGTTTTCTAATCATGGAAAGGGCTTTCTTTTTGCCTTTATCTGTTAGCCGTATGGTTTTATCAGCCAGGACCTCAACAAGCTTCCTTTCGCTCATTTTTCTTACCATCTCCAGGACGGTGGCTGGGTTCAAATCTAATGCTTTGGAAAGAGCAATATTATTCACCTTTTTAACCTGCTTGTCCTCAAGCTTATACAGGGTTTTTAAATAATTCTCCTCAGAAAAATGGCTGAAATGCTGCATAATCTTTCAAATGTACAAGGAAAGACCAAAAAGATGAAATTTGGCATACCAAATAATATTATTTTGGATTTTCAAACATATTCTATCTTTGATCATCAAACACTCAGCTATGAAGAAAAAGTTACTTGTCCTGTCTGCAATAGCTGCTTCTATGATTATTTACATATCCTGCAGTAAAGTTTTACCAGGCACTCCGGAAGATGATCAGATACTGGACGGGCCAATTGAAGGATTAACTGCCGAGCAAAAGATAATGTTCC
>CAZCKF010000210.1:0-6323 GCA_964499155.1 uncultured Chitinophagaceae bacterium | reverse complement strand
GAATTTGACAGTGCATCTGTTATTCTTGATTCACTAATACTGCCTCGTGGGATTGCAATTGTCGATAAAGGATTCTTGATGATCGAACCGCCGAGATTATTGTTCGTTGAATATGCTAATGGTAAGGCAGGAGCAAAAACAATTATCGATCCTTCATTTGCAGATGTTGGCAATGTTGAACACCAGCCCAATGGATTATTAAAAGCAATCGACAACTGGATCTATTGCGCCAAAAGCAATAAAAGGATTGGATATAAAAATGGAAAATGGATAGTTGAACCCACATTGTTTCGGGGTCAATGGGGAATTACACAGGATGCGGTTGGCAGATTGTATTACAATGAAAACAGCATTACGCTGATGACTGATTTAATGTTGCCTTCATCATTGCGCAATAACCCCGATCACAATTGGTTTACAAATGATTTTACCTGGATAAGACTTGTTCCAAATAAAGTATTCCCACGCAGGCATACCATCGGTATAAATCGCGGGTATCAGAAAGGAATGCTTGATTCATCTGATAAACTTGTGAATGTGACTTCTGCTTGTGGTCCCCTTGTCTACCTCGGTGATAATCTGCCCCGTGATTACCATGGAAATGCATTCGTAATGGAACCTGCTGCATACCTCATAAAACGAATTATTCTTGAAAATGATTACAAAACCGGAGGAATCAGCGGAAGATTTGCGTACGACGATGATGAATTTATTACTGCCACCGATGAACGTTTTCGGCCTGTCAATGCATATAATGCACCTGATGGTTCACTATTGTTTATCGATATGCACAGGGGCATCATACAGCACACAACTTACCTCACTCCTTACCTGCGTAAATATGCGGATTCACTCAAATTGGAAAGACCTGTTGGAATGGGCAGGATCTACAGGATAAGGTCTGATCTAAAACTGCGAACTCAAAATGATGTGTCGAATTTATCGGCGATTCAATTAGTGGATTTATTAAAACATAAAAACGCCTGGCACAGGTCAACTGCTCAAAGGTTGTTGATTGCCCGGGGAGATTCCACGATTGCAGATACGCTGAATAAAATTTTTATTTCAGGAATTACACATGAACGTATTCATGCGCTTTACACACTTCATGGATTGGGTTTGCTTACTCGAAATGCAATAGTGACATCTTTTGAAAAAGGTGATGATTATGTTCAGCGAGATATTCTTACGCTGGTTTCTCAAAATCAGGTTAAAGAATTTGACATTTCCAGTTTATTGAATCTTACAGCTATTTTCCCCGGATCGCATAAATATGATTTTGCCCAGGCCTTATTATCAGATCTTTTTATATCTGATCAACCTGAATTGGTCAAAAAGATTTTATCAGACAACAACAATGATTCATTATACGCAGATGTTGTGATGGCAACTCCTTTTGCGCTGCGTTATCCAAACATGTTGCTTGATCAATTAAATGGTTCATTAATTGGAAATGCGTATGACTCCGCTGTATCAAAAAGGAAAAGAACAAGCACCATTAACATCAATCATTTGTCAGCCGTTGAGAAAGAACAATTTTACGGAGGCCGCTCTATCTATCAGCAATATTGTGCAACCTGCCACGGTGCCAATGGAGAAGGAATTCAAAATGTGGCCCCCGAACTTGCAGGCAGCGAATGGGTGACGGGGAATAAAAACCGGCTGACCTCCATTATACTCGATGGATTGGAAGGACCAATAACCGTCAATGGAAAACAATTTGTATCGAATGCATCCATGCCGGGCTTGCGCAACAATATCGAAACAAACAATGGAACCATTGCCAATGTAATTACGTATATCCGTAACAGTTGGGGGAACAAAGCAGGTGCAATCAAGGTTGAAGAGGTGGGAAAGCAAAGAAGCCAGACAAAAGAAAGAAAAACTCCTTACAGGGAATCAGAATTAAAAAAGGAAACATCTTTCATACTCAATTTTTCTAATGAACGCAGTTTTTCTTTTACTGGATTAGCCGATACCAACTGGAATTATTTAACACCGGCCGTGATCAGTTCGACATGGAAAAAAACAGGAGGCATAGCAACCTATTCATTTGATGAAAATATAATCACTGGTATCATTGGGTCTGATGCAAAAAATACATTCCTCGTTTCACCAGAACAATATGGAGATTTTGTATTGGAGCTGGAAGTAAAGATCGATACGGGCATTAATTCCGGTATTCAAATTCGAAGTCACAGCATTCCAACTTATAAGAATGGAGTATTTCATGGCTATCAGATTGAGATCGATCCCTCACCACGCAAATGGAGTGGAGGCATTTATGATGAGAGCCGGCGTGGTTGGTTGTTCAGTGTAAAAAACCCGGACGCACAAAATGCATTCAATCCATTCGGCTGGAACCACTACCGCATTGAAGCCATCGGTCCCCGCCTTCGAACCTGGATCAATGGAATGGAAGTAGCAGATCTGTACGACAGCATGACGAGGTGGGGGTATATCGGTTTACAGGTTCATGGAAATACAAATACAGCAATGGTGGGACGAAAAATTTATTGGAGGAGTCTGAAAATTACCACACTACCATGAGGCTCCAGGCATCAGGAGCCAGGCTTCAAGGCATTCCGGAAGGCTACGCCAACTGGAGTACTAATTAAATTGGAATAAATCGAAGTTTCTAATGATAATGGAAATTTTCTTAAGTGGCAGTGCTTGAAGCATGATGCCTGAAGCCTTATTTTCATCACACTTTTTCGACGAGTCTCCCATTCTGCTTAATTAAAGGTTCATTTTCAAAACACGAGGGGACTCGTCGATCTGATGCCGACGAGTCACTGGCTTTTCCTTATTCGAAATTTCATCTTATCTGTCGGAGACTCGTCGGAGAAGAGAGAACAGCTAAATGGCGAATCGTCGGAAAAGAGATCTTTCTTCATTGAGGACATGAATACAAGTTTGAGTTTTCAAGTTTTCTATTTTAATGGTTACAGTAGTTGGCGAAGCCCTCCATAATTTCTTGAGGCATGAGGCCTGAAGCCTGAAGCATAATGGCTGATGCATTATCAGAATTGTATATTATTGCAGCGCTTTAATCACCAACACATATGAGCAACGAACTTTTGGGCAATCTTGGTCGCGGTGCGATCGGCATGTTTTTTCTCATATTCGTTTGTTACCTGCTCAGCAATAATCGTAAAGCGATCAACTGGAAACTGGTGATAATTGGATTAGTAGCGATGGTATGTTTTTACCTGGGTGTGGTGAAGGTGGATTTCATCAATGATTTTTTCAATTTTCTTTCTCGTGCATTTGTAAGAATGATCAATGTTGAAATTGAGAGTACACGACTGATCTTTGGAAATCTTATTGAAGAACGATACGAAAATTCATGGGGTTTCATTTTTGCTGTTCGCGTTCTTCCAACAATCATTTTCTTCTCCGCGCTTTCAGCCATACTTTATTATACGGGCGTTCTTCAAAAAATTGTCTGGGTATTTGCCTGGTTGTTGAGTAAACTGCGCATATCCGGTGCCGAGAGTGTTTCAACTGCGGCCAATATTTTCATGGGCCAGACAGAAGCTCCCTTAATGATCAAACCTTACCTGGATAAGATGAACAGGTCAGAAATTTTATTGATCATGATTGGGGGGATGGCCAATACGGCGGGAAGCGTATTGGGTGCTTATGTTTCTTTTTTAGGAGCTAAGGCCGGTAATCCCGAATTTTTTGCCATGCACCTTTTAACACAGTCGCTGTTGAGTGCACCTGCCGCCATAATTGTTTCCAAAATCCTTTTCCCACAAACACAGGTGGTAGATACATCTGTTGAGATCCCTAAGCAGAAACTGGGCGATAATTTCCTTGATGCCCTGTCGATCGGTACAACCGATGGCCTAAAACTGGCAGTAAACGTGGCAGCGATGCTCATTGCCTTTACGGCCCTCATATTTGTTTTAAACTATTTCCTTTTTAAGATAGGCGACTGGACCAACCTGAATGATGTACTTGCGGCCAACACGCCATATGACCGTTTATCCTTTCAAATGATCCTTGGCTATGTTTTTTCTCCGGTTGCCTGGTTGATTGGCGTGAATTCGCACGATATGCTGAACGTGGGACAACTGCTCGGAGAAAAGACAATTTTGAATGAATTCAATGCTTATTTATCCTTCAGTGGCATGTTGAATGAGGGCAGGATTACTGATCCAAAATCGATCCTTATAACAACTTATGCACTGAGTGGTTTTGCCAACTTTGCATCGATCGGAATTCAAATTGGAGGTATCAGCCAACTTGCTCCAAATCAACGTCGCAACCTCACTGAGCTCGGAATCAAAGCACTGATTGGCGGAACCATTGCCTGCCTGATGTGCGGGTGCATTGCAGGTGCCTTATTCGGATAATTTTTTTCCTTAAATTATCTTTAATTCTGTATTATTGTAACCTCGTTTAACTGGGTTCATTTTATTTTTTTTTATAACCAAAAACTATACTGCTTTGAAAAAGTCTACACTACTGTTTTGTGCAGTTTTATTCCTTTTAGGCTTACAGGCGGTTGCTCAGCAGAAAAACATTGGAAACGCGGTTGACCCCAACCGTTGCGGTACAATGGAAGCAATCGAACAACAATTACGCACTGATCCGGAATTCAGGGCGCGTTGGGAAAAGGGTCAGGAGGATTATTTGCGCTCACTTCAGGGAGGTACATCGAGGACAGGTGAGTCCAATCGTGTTTCCCAATTGACATCACCAATTACAATTCCCGTTATCGTCCACATCGTCCTTCCAAATCCAAACATCATTACAGATGCTGATGTTCAGTACTTCATCAACAGATTGAATCTTGATTTTTCAGGCTTGAATCCAGACAGTACAAACGCTCCGTTGTTTTACAACATAAGAGGACATTCGATGTTGCGTTTCCAATTGGCAAGAAGAGATCCTGCAGGAAACCTTACGAATGGTATCGAACGTAAAGTGGGTAATGTTGCTATCATTGGTGGTGAACCACAACCCATCAAGAGCGCAGCAAGTGGTGGATTGAATCCGTGGGATCACAACCAGTATTACAACGTATGGGTTGGTATCGCTACGGGTGGATTGCTCGGTATTGCTCCAGCAATTGGAGTTGGTACAGCAGCCAATGATGGTGTTTGCGTAAACTACCAGGCATTTACCAACAGTTCATGCTATACAATTCCTGCTTTCAACCTTGCAAGAACGGCTGTACACGAAATCGGCCATAACCTCGGTTTGTATCATACATTCCAGGGTGGTTGTGCAACTTTGAACGATTTTGGTCAGCTTACTTCACCAAGTTGCCAGCTTCCAGATTCACTGCTGGGACCATCAGATGATACACCTGCGCACAGCGGACCTACTTCAGGTTGCCCAACAGGTGCTCAATCTGCAGGTTGTGCTTCTTCTCCAAACCCTCCGGGTAAAAATTACCAGAATTACATGGATTACACAGATGATGCATGTTATTCTATGTTTACTATTGGACAGGTTAAAAGAATGCATTGGGTGGTAGAATACTGCCGGCCAGGATGGCTAACAACACAAGGTCACCTTCCTCCAGCAAGTGCTCCAACACTGGAAGCATCTGCAATGGAAAGTGTAAATCCAGGTGGATATGAACTCGTTGGTTGTAACGTAACAACTTATCCTTCATTAATGGCCTGCGGTGGTTCAGCCTTTGTTCCAAAATTCAGAATCAGGAACAATGCGGTGAACAATCTGACAACTGTGACTGCAGGATATATTTTGAATGGAGCTGCTCCGGTTACTCAAACAGTAAATACAAACCTTCCTACAGGAGGTACAACAGTTGTTACATTCCCATCAACAACTGCTCTTGTAACAGGAACAAATACATTTAAATTCTTTACTTCTAATCCAAATGGTGGAACAGATCAGAATGGCTCAAATGATACGATCACTGTTGTAATGACTGTATCATCAGGATCACCATTGCCACAGGCTGCTGATTTTGTTTCAACAACCTTCCCTCCAGCCAACTGGTCGATTGTTAATCCAAACAATAACGTTACATGGGTTAGAAATGCGAATGGAAATGGCAACCCTGGATCAGCCTTCTTTGATAATTACTTTAATAGTGTTAACAACCAGACGGACGATCTGCGTACACCAAATATGGCATTTTCTTATTCTGGTGTAGGGGATACTGCCATTATCAGTTTTGATGTTGCTCATAGATTTTATCCGGGTTCATTTGATACATTGACAGTATTGGTGTCAAATAATTGCGGAGCAACATTTACATCTGTTTATAAGAAATGGGGTAATAATCTTTCTGTCAATCAGACTGCTTTAACCTCAAAGTATGCAACACCTTCAGA
>CAZCKF010000209.1:0-6366 GCA_964499155.1 uncultured Chitinophagaceae bacterium | reverse complement strand
AGCTTGCAGCGTATAGCGTGCAGCTTAAAGCTATTTTACAAATCAACATAAGAAACCCTGATCCACACATCCCTGTTCCTTCCCTTATCATCCGTACACGAGATCTTTACTGGTCCTTCCTTTGGTAAAAAGAATTGCGTTTCTCCGCGGCTTGTTGTTTTATAAAATTCATTATTGATATACCAGTGCAGGCGTGTTACGTCGGCGGCAGTTCGGGTTGCAAGCTTTAAAGGCTCGGGATGTTTTTTGCTGATGAAATATTCAGAACCATTTGAGGGTGAAGTGATCATTGGTGCGCCTTCTTTGAATACCTGTTCGCAGGAAGTATTGTGTGCGGGGATCTTTGCATACATCATATTTCTTTCATCGAACCACAACTGCGTTTCTGGTTCGATCATGCGGAAGGATTTTTTCTTGTAGCCGGATTCAGGTGCGCAAACCGGGCAAAAAGAAGTTTTATCATCAGCGCTCACCATGATCGTTGAATGATTGTTGCAAGCGATGGTGGATGAAATAAGCGGAATGAAATAATCCATTACAACCTGTTTGCAATGGTCTGCCGGGATCATCCCGGTTTCTGCACAAACCTGCCTGTAATCACAGTCTTCGGGTTGAGAAAACCATTCTGAATCACTGTCGTAATCGATTGTATTAAAAATCCTGAACAACAGAGGTGTTGCAACATTCGCTCCACTCAGATCAGGAGATGCAGCACCAGAAAAATTTCCAACCCATACACCGACAGTATAATTTTTATTGTAACCAATACTCCATGCATCTCTTCTTCCATAAGATGTTCCGGTCTTCCACGCAATCTTCGGCATGCGTTCTGTGCTCTGCCAGTTCAGGGGAAAATCCGGGCGGTTTACTTTGGATAATATCTCATTGATCATAAATGCGGATGCAGGACTGAATAATTGTTTGCTTCCCTGATTTGCATCATCTGCAGTAAATGAAAGTGGTTTAAACTTTCCATTGTGCGCAAATGCAGTGAAAAGTGCTGTGAGTTCTTCGAGTGTAGTTCCGCATCCACCAAGCACCATTGACAAACCTAATTTCTTTTGATCTTTTGCAACCTGCCTGAATCCTGCAGTTGATAAAAGATTGGTCATTCTGTCCTTACCAAGAGCATTTAATGATTTGACGGCAGGAATATTTAATGACTGCTCGAGTGCATATTCCACAGTAACATAACCATTGAATTGCCTGTCATAATTTTCAGGCGCATATCCATCGTAATTCACGGCAACATCCGTGAGGATTTTTTTTGGTGTAAGAATTCCCTCATCAATGCACATTGCATACAACAATGGTTTCAATGTGCTGCCTGGCTGGCGAACAGCATTGGCACCATTTACCTGGCCAGCATCAGTTGTGTCATTAAAATCTGCCGACCCAACATAGCTGATCACCTTCCCGCTGTTGTTGTCAACGATTATGACAGATGCATTTCGAATTCCTTTTAATTTCTGTACTCGTACATAATCAGCCACCAGTTTTTCTGCCTGGCTCTGACGGTGCATGTTAATGTTTGTGTGAATGATATCACCACTGGATCTTAATTTATAAGATAAATGCGGTGCAAGTTTCGGCACACTTCTTCTAACTGCATTCAGAGGTTCTGCAAGCGCATCCTCTATTTCTTTTTTTGTAAAAACATTTTCATCAGCAAACTTCTTCAACCAGTGATTTCGTTGTTCAATGATCTTATTATTGTTTTTCCCAATAACAAGCGATGAAGGACGATTGGGAATAATTGAGAGTGCTGTGATCTCTGCGAGAGAGAGATGATCCGGGTTCTTATCAAAATATAAAAGTGATGCAGTTTTTACACCATAAATATTTCCACCATAAGGCACCTGGTTCAGGTACATTTGAAAAATCTCATCCTTGGAATATTTCCATTCAAGCTGCAGCGCACGAAACGATTCAGCAATCTTAGACCAGATATTTCTATCCCTTTTTTCCAGCGACCTCGCAACCTGCATCGTGATGGTTGAAGCACCTGAAGTTCTTTTCCACCTAAATAAATTTTTCACTGCTGCCCTGGCAAATGCAAATGGATTCACACCCGGGTGGGAATAAAAATATTTATCCTCTTTTGCAATGATTGTTTTTTTTAGCAGTGGAGAAATCTCATCCAGTTCCGTCTTCATCCTCCACGAATCATCTTTTGCAAGAAATGCATGGATCACTTCGCCCTTGTCGTCGGTAATGATGGTAGAATAGTTGATGTTAGCTCGAAGAGGGAAGATAAAATTGAGAAGAAGGAATAAGAAGAATAATGAAATGACCAAGATGATGGGGAACAGGATATATCTTTTCATTTTCGATTGCACTGGCTAATTTAAGATTTTAGTCCCGATAGCTATCGGGATTAGATTTAAGATTTCTTTACAGGCATCGAAGTGATCAAATTTCGAAACTGGAGGAAAATCTGAAATCTTAAATCTCGAATCTTAAATAATCATTTCGGGTACATCACCTCGAACCACCAACCTCCCCGCAGTTTTTGATTTAATCTCATCCACTGATACTCCTGGTGCTCTTTCGAGTAAAACAAATCCTTCCTCGGTTACATCCATCACTGCCAGATCACTTACGATTTTTTTCACGCAACGAACACCAGTCAGAGGCAGGGTACATTTTGATAAAACTTTCGATTCACCTTTTGGATTGGTGTGCATCATGGCAACTATGATATTTCTCGCACTTGCAACAAGGTCCATGGCACCACCCATTCCTTTCACCATTTTACCAGGTATTTTCCAGTTGGCAATATCACCGGTGTCGCTGACTTCCATGGCACCGAGCACTGTTAGGTCAACTTTGCCTGCGCGGATCATACCGAAACTTTCTGCACTGTCGAAAAAAGATCCACCAGGAAGAATGGTAACTGTTTCTTTTCCCGCATTGATAAGGTCTGCATCAATGGCTTCCTCTGTTGGATAAGCACCCATACCAAGCATTCCATTTTCACTTTGCAGCATGATGGTCATGCCTTTTGGAATATAATTCGCAACAAGTGTGGGAATGCCAATGCCAAGATTTACATACATGCCATCCTTCAATTCCTGCGCGATCCTTTTTGCAATACCGAATTTGTCAAGTGCCATACTTTATTTTTGAATCTGAACAGTTCTTCTTTCAATGCGTTTTTCGTAATTCCTTCCCTGGAAAATTCGGTGTACATAAATTCCCGGAACATGTATCTGGTCTGGTTCAAGTTCTCCGGGTTCAACGAGTTCTTCTACTTCTGCAATTGTAATGTCACCTGCCTTTGCCATCGATGTCGAAAAATTTCTTGTCGTTTTTCTGAATAACAGATTTCCAAACCGATCTCCTTTCCATGCTTTCACAATTGCGAATTGTGCATGCAGTGCATTTTCCATTAAATATTGCTTGCCATTGAATGAACGTACTTCTTTTCCTTCAGCGATCTCTGTTCCGACACCAGCAGGTGTGAAAAATGCAGGTATGCCCATGCCAGCCATTTGAATGCGCGTTGCAAGTGTACCCTGGGGGATCAGGTCCACTTCAAGTTCACCACTCAATAATTGTCTTTCGAATTCTGCATTCTCTCCAACGTATGAACTCATCATTTTTTTGATCTGTCTTGTTTTGAGTAACAAACCCAAACCAAAATCATCAACACCAGCATTGTTAGAAATACAGGTTAGTCCTTTGATTCCTTTTTTCACGAGCGCATTTATGCAATTTTCCGGAATGCCACAAAGTCCAAAACCACCCAACATAATTGTTGAATTGTCCTGAATGTCTTTAATAGCTTCATCAGCGTTTGAAACAACTTTGTTCATATGACAAATATAACCTTAGCGATTTCAAGATTTCAAAATATCAAGATTTCAAAATTCCTTAGATCGGACAGTTAATTTTATTTGAAACTTTTTAAAATCGAAAGATTTACACACTATCGCATCTTCGATCTTATTCATCTTACTATAACGCAATGACTATTCGACCTTAAGAATCTTGAAATCCTGTACCGGCTGAGCCGGGATGAAATCTTGAAATTTTTAGGCGGGCGCAGATATCCTCGAGCGTATCGAATCCGCTATGTTCGGTGTAACAGGTCTCAGACTGTCGGCGCGTGGCTTGTATTGTTCCTGCAAAATAAACTGAGCCTTCCTGTTCAGTGAATCAAGAATGGGTTTAAGCTGGTCAGGATGTTTTTGATACCATTGAATACTCCTGTCAACTTCTTCGCGTGAAGTTTTGTGAATGGTAAAGACTTGCTCGTAAAGTATAAGTGATTTGGAAGTAATGTTTTTGGTGCTGTCCTTTGTATTCTGTGCAAGTTCATCTGCGCGTATCAGATCCCATAAAACATTTCCCATTTTATCTTCACCCAATACATTATCGGGGATCTTATTTGGTTTCGCACAACCGATGATAATAAAAACTACAATTACCAGGTATCTCATTTCAATTCTTTGTAAAGCGCAGCATTTGTAATATCGAGCTTTACGAGTATATCTCGTGCACGCGTCTTCGTATCCAGGTCAGCCTTTGAGAAAAGTTTAACGAGTTCAGAACTCTTTCCCTGGAAAAAGAATGGAATGATCATATTGTTGGGGTTCTCTGCATTCAACGTGTTTAAAAAATTCAGCGAGTTCACCACGCCCATGCGGCCTGCATCTTCATTGTCGTGCAACAAATCAAAGCCCGTCCTGTAGTATGCGTAAATGATATCATGGATCAATGTAAATCTGTTGTTCTGAAAATTTTCTGCAAGCCAGTACCTGTTGCGAATTCCATCAAATGGTTTCCATCCGCTGATATCTCTTCCTTCTGGTGCATTGGTTACGATATTCCATGCTTTGTTGAAATATGAATCACCACCGCGCAATGAAAATGAATCATAGTCGAGACCAAGAATAATATTTACATAATAAGCAATGATCGCTGTCAGATTTGATGCAACGGGATCAGTGCCTTGTATCCTGTTTTCATTGAATTCGATCGGCTGGAATTCCTGGTATCGAAATACGACCCTGTCATCTAAAAAATTAATAAGCGGTGATTGATAGGATGTATTGAATATGGGCCGTGCAGCCTGGATGGTCAGCGTTCCCTGGAAAACATTATTTCCAAGATCCTTATCAATGCTCAATAAGAAACTGCATTGAATTTTTTCATTGGGTTGAAAAACATCATTCGTCCATTTCCTGTTATTAATAAAATTGGTGAGCGCTGCCTGCAGTGTCTGAAAAACTTTTTTATCTACCTGCGAACTGATGCGATTTGCTAGCACTGTTACACGTGCCTGTATTTCCTGGGCATGCAATTGTTGTAAGGACAATGAAACAACAAGGACAAGCAATATTTTTTTAAGCATAATAGAGACGAATTATAGAATCGACAATATCTTTTGCCACTTCTGATTTGGCTTTCAATTCAAATTGCTGGCTATTGCCATTCTTTTCAAATACAGTAATCTTATTTGTGTCATGACCGAAACCTGCACCCTTATCATTAAGTGAATTCAGGACGATCATGTCTGCATTTTTATTATTCAGTTTCTTCACCGCATTGGCCTGTTCATTTTCCGTTTCAAGTGCAAATCCAACAAGAAACTGGCCTGCCCTCTTTTTTTCTCCCAGTGATTTCAAAATATCAGGTGTTTTTTTCAATTCAACACTCAGTGAATCTTCTGACTTTTTGATCTTCTGTTCACTCTTCCCCACAGGCATATAATCTGCCACTGCGGCAGCCATCACAGTAATGTCGGTATTGGGAAACAATTCGTTGCAAACGGCCATCATTTCCTCTGCAGTTGTGACCCGGATCATCTTGATTCCATTGGATGAAAACGGAGTTTGAACTGGTCCCATCACAAGGGTAACTTCTGCTCCCCTGTTATACAATTCTTTAGCAATTGCAAATCCCATTTTTCCTGTAGACTGGTTGCCGATAAAACGCACAGGGTCAATTGATTCGAAAGTGGGACCTGCCGTAACGAGCACCTTTTTACCTATTAGTCTGGAGGATTTTGAAAAATGTTGTTGCAGGTAGTCAAGAATATTTTCAGGTTCAGCCATGCGGCCATCTCCAACAAGTCCACTTGCGAGTTCACCATTTTCTACCGGTATGATCTCATTACCAAATGAACTTAATTTTTCTAGATTTTGTTTTTTCGATGTATGATGCCACATATCCTCATCCATGGCAGGTGCAACAATTACAGGACATGTTGCTGACAAATAAGTTGCGAGTAATAAATTATCACATCCTCCTGCAGCCATTTTTGAAAGTGTATTGCAGCTCAGTGGTGCAATCAACATGGCATCGGCCCATCTACCCAGCATAACATGATTAGACCATGATGCATCATCAAAAAGATTT
>CAZCKF010000208.1:3888-6372 GCA_964499155.1 uncultured Chitinophagaceae bacterium | reverse complement strand
AAAATATTATACGGATAAAGGGTTTAAAAATGTATCTGTCAGGATTGAGGAAAAACCTGATCCATCACTGATCAATTCAAATTCCATTACGTTTCACATCGACCGGGGTCAAAAAGTTCGTATCAATGAAGTAAACTTCTTTGGTAATGAAACTGTGAACGACATGAAGTTGAAAAAGCAGATGAAGGGTACAAAGGAACGTTCCAAGCTCACGCTTGATCCAGTTGAAACACCGAGTCCGTACGGCCCGAAAGATTCTGCCATGTCTTTTGGTGAATACATGGGCGATCTTGGTTTTCTTTCTCCATCCAAAACAAAATATTTTCTTGATCCATACTTCCGTTTCAAATTATTCAGTTCAGCAAAATTTGATCAGAAGAAATACGAAGAAGACAAGGAGAAAATTCTGAATTTCTATAATGCGCAGGGTTATCGTGATGCTGTGATTGTTGCAGATACTCAATATTACACTGCAGATGGAAATTTGAATATTGATCTCAAAGTTGATGAAGGACGTAAATATTATTTCGGCAACATTGCATGGCGAGGAAATACCAAGTATGGCGATTCATTGCTGAATGCAATTCTTGGCATTGCCAAAGGCGATGTTTACAATATTGAAACGCTTAATCGCCGGCTGGGAAAAGAACTTACTCAGGAAGGCAATGACATCAGTGGATTGTACATGGACGATGGTTACCTTTTCTTCCGTGTTGATCCGATTGAAACACGCGTGTACAATGACACGATTGATCATGAGATCAGGATCATTGAAGGACCGCAGGCCACAATTGGTACTGTTGGCATCTTTGGAAATGATAAAACAAAAGATCACGTAATTCGTCGTGAACTCAGAACAATACCCGGAGAGAAATTCAGTCGCTCTGACCTGATCCGTTCACAACGTGAACTTGCAAACCTGAATTATTTCAACCAGGAAACGATCAACCCTGGTGTGGTTCCCAACCAGGATGATGGAACGGTTGACATCAACTGGAAACTTGAAGAAAAATCATCAGACCAGCTTGAACTTTCTGCTGGTTGGGGTGGGGGTATTGGCCTGACCGGAACACTTGGTGTTTCATTCAATAATTTTTCAATCAAGAATCTTTTCAAAAAAACTTCATGGGATCCATTACCGAGCGGTGATGGTCAAAAACTCAGTTTGCGTGTTCAGTCAAATGGCGCAGCATTCAGATCATATAATTTTTCATTTACAGAACCCTGGCTTGGTGGCAAAAAGAGAAATGCATTTACTGTGAGTTTGTACAGCAGTAAATTCTCCAATGCATTTGATCCATTCACAGGCAGAATTGATAAAAGGAAATCGGATACCAATTATTTAAAAACACTGGGTGTTTCAGTTTCACTTGGTAAACAATTGAAATGGCCGGATGATTATTTCAGTCTCGTATATGCGTTGAACTTCACGCAATACAAACTCAGTAACTACCCTATTTTCCAGGGGTTGAGCGATGGAACATCAACCAATGTAAGCTTCAAGCTTGCATTGCAACGTTCATCTGTATTTGATCCGATTTTCCCACGCAGTGGATCAAACATGGTTGCGAGTGTACAGCTCACCCCACCTTATTCGCTGCTCAATCCTGACCTGGTAACATCAGGAAATCCTTATAAAACACCTGAATATCATAAATGGCGTTTTAATGCAGAATGGTTTGTTCCGATTGGCAGACCAGGTGGAGCAGAAAAGAACAGGCAACTTGTTTTGAAGATGGCAGCGAAGTATGGTTTCATGGGACGATACAACCGCAAACTTGATTTCTCACCATTTGAAAGATTCCAGGTAGGTGATGCAGGTCTTACAAATAATTACGGGTTGCTTGGATATGATATCGTAGCACATCGCGGATATCCTGTTTATGAAACATCAGATCCGTCGATTAATCCAGATCAGCAGAATGCACAACGTTTCTTTACCATTTTTAATAAATACACGCTCGAAGCCAGATACCCAATTGTAACAAATCCAAGCAGTACGATTTATGGACTTGGGTTTTTTGAAGCAGCGAATGGATGGTTTGATTTCAAAGATTACAATCCTTTCAGGTTGCGTCGCAGTGTGGGAGTTGGTATGCGCTTCTTCCTGCCAATGTTTGGTTTACTTGGATTTGATTATGGAGTTGGTCTTGACAGGATCAAACCAGGAGAAGGTTTAAAAAATGCATCACGGTTCACCTTTATGCTTGGATTTGAACCAGAATAAAACATTATTTATATAAAAATATAATCATGAAAAAAATCCTGATCCTCGCTTTCAGCATGATTTTGTTTGCTGCAGGCGCCACGGCGCAGAAATACGCCATCATTGATACAAAATATATTCTCGATAAACTGCCGGATTATAAAAATGCCCAAAAGCAACTTGATGATGTAGCAGCAGGCTGGCAGCGTGAAATTGACCAGCTTCAGTCTGAACTGGATAAGATGTACCATGATTATGAAACAGAGCAGGTGATGCTG
>CAZCKF010000208.1:2378-3878 GCA_964499155.1 uncultured Chitinophagaceae bacterium | reverse complement strand
ACAGAGGAATTGCGTAAAAGAAGGGAAGATCAGCTTTTCCAGCGTGAAAAGAACCTCCGCGACCAGCAACGTAAAAGATTTGGCTTTGAGGGTGACCTGTTTAAGAAGCGGCAGGAGTTAATTAAACCCATCCAGGACAAGGTGTACAATGCTGTTCAAAAGCTTGCAGTTCAACGTGGATATGACTTTATCCTTGATAAAAGTGAAGGAATTACCGTTATCTTCGCCGACCCTAAACTGGAAAAAAGCGAGGACGTTTTACGCGAACTGGGAATAAAATAAGTTTAGTACACCTGAGGCAACGAAATCAACCAAAAATCAATCTAATACAAAACAAAGCCGCAGAATCCGCTTCTGCATGATTAAAAAGACACTCATGAAAAAGTTGAAATTATTTGTTGCCGTCGTTGCATTATTTGTTGCTGGAAACAGCGCTATGGCCCAAAGTAAGGTCGGGTATATCAGCGTCGACAACATGGTTGCCCTGATGCCTGAAACAAAAAAAATCGATTCATTATTACAAAAATTCCAGGCAGATTCTCTGAATCCTCAGTTGAATTACCTAATCCAGGAATACAACCGTAAGGACAGTATGGTGAATGGAAAAGATTCACTTAAAACACCAGCAGCCGTTCGCCAGCAGGTGCGCCAGGAATTGGAAAACATTGCATACCAGGTGCAAAACTGGCAGCCTTTTGTTCAGCAGGCAATGCAGAACAAACAGGAAGATTTGTTGGTTCCAATCTATCGCAGAGTTGTGGATGCAGTAAATGCCGTTGCAAAAGAAAAAGGTTATACATACGTGTACAATAAAGAATCACTTCTTGTTGCACCAACAGCAGATGATCTTTTGCCACTGGTTGCTGCCAAGTTAAATGTGAAATTACCACCGTCCGTAACAGGTACTGGTAATGCAGCGAGACCTGCAGGTAATTAGTGTTACACTTTTAAATAATTACAGACGCTCCATTTGGAGCGTTTTTTATTTAGGCATGTTTTACCATGCATCATTAATTTACATCACGATGCCGGAAAGCATTTCCAATAATAGTTCACCCATTGGTGTATTCGATTCAGGATACGGTGGTCTTACTGTATTAAAAGAAATTGTCAATACACTTCCTGAATATGATTATGTGTATCTGGGCGATAATGCTCGTGCACCTTACGGCAACAGGTCATTTGATACAGTCTATCGATACACGCTTGAATGCGTTCAATGGCTTTTCGGACAGGGCTGCCCGTTAGTTATACTAGCTTGCAATACTGCTTCTGCAAAGGCTCTTCGTACCATCCAGCAAAATGATCTTGTAAAACGCAACGATGGGAATAGAGTGCTCGGTGTGATCCGACCCACATCGGAAATGATTGGCAACATATCCAAATCAAAACACGTTGGGATACTCGCAACAAACGGGACTGTGCTTTCCGAATCTTATTTACTTGAAATGGAAAAATTCTTTCCGGATCTTGAAGTAACCCAGGAGGCATGTCCAATGT
>CAZCKF010000208.1:0-2368 GCA_964499155.1 uncultured Chitinophagaceae bacterium | reverse complement strand
AAATAACGAGTATAAAAGCGAAGGAGCTGATTTTTTTATTAAAAAACACCTACAATCCATTCTTAAAAAAGATCCGGAGATTGATACTCTTTTGCTTGCATGTACACATTATCCCGTTCTAAAAGAAAAGATCAATCTTTATTTACCCAATGGTGTGCACGTTTTATCACAGGGCGAAATCGTAGCCACCAGTCTCGACGATTACCTGCATCGCCACCCCGAAATGGAGGCCCGGATTTCAAAAGGAGGATCCCGCAAATTCTACACAACCGATTCCACCGAAGATTTTGACAGCCATGCATCCGTGTTTTTTGGAGATTCTGTAAAGTCCACGTACACAGAGTTATAAGCAGTACAGAGTCCCAAATCCCCCTCCCTTTAATCTTTAAATTTTCTCCTTTTTCCTTCACTTTTACCTTGATTCTTACCTCTTGAATCTTGAATCTTCTGGTCGATTCCCTTACCTTTGCCGTCCTTTCACATAACGGGTGTGGTGACCTGTTATCAGGGAAACCGGTCCTGCTTCTCCAGGGCTATTTTAGAACAGTGAAAACAGCTTAAAAATGAAACGTACATTTCAACCTCATCGCCGTCGCAGGAAAACCGTTCACGGCTTTCGCAAGCGTATGCAGACTGCCAACGGGCGTAAAGTTTTGGCGAGCCGTCGCAGGAAGGGTCGCAAAAAACTGAGTGTTTCTGATGAAAGGAAATTAAAATAGACTTTTTTCAATTACATATTTTTAGTCCCGCAACACGGGACTTTTTTTTTGAGCAAAACATTTACACTTGGAAAAAACGAGCGGCTGAAGAGCCGGAAGCTCATTGATGAACTGTTCAACAATGGCAAAAATTTTTCATTGTTTCCATTTCGAGTGTTCGTTGTTTTTGGTGAAGGAAAAAATGAATTCCCTGTTCAATTCGGTTGCGGTGTCAGTACAAAGAATTTCAAGAAAGCTGTTGATCGAAACAAGGTGAAAAGGCTTACACGTGAAGCATACAGATTACAAAAAAATGAATTGGTGAATTTTTTTACAGCTCAACAAAAAAGCTGCAACGTATTTTTTATTTATACTGCAAGAGAAATTGCAGATTATAATACTATTGCTGACAAGGTTGGGAAAATTTTAATTAAAGTGCAGGCCCTGTATGAAAACAATCCTCCGTCTGCTTAGTTACCCGTTTATCGCATTGATAAAAATTTATCAATGGGTAATTTCTCCGATACTCGGTCCAAAATGCCGTTTCACTCCCACCTGTTCCCATTACGCAGTAGAAGCATTGAAAAAGCATGGAGTCTTAAAAGGTATGTGGCTTTCAGTGCGAAGAATTGTACGCTGTCATCCCTGGGGCGGGCACGGGTATGATCCGGTGCCATAAAAGATTCAAGACTCGAGAATCAATATTCGAGAAGCAAGGGAATGAACAAGGTTTGAATTTTCAATGTTCAATTTTCAACGCTCAATATTCATTTTGAACGGCATTATCCTTCGTAATAATTTCTCTGGGATGTACTTGAAACTTTATTCAATTTTCAACAACATTTAAATAATGCCTTGAACCTTACCTGGACCTTTAATACTTATTTCTTTCTTGGACCTCGGACCTTGCCCGCCCGGCTGACGCCAGTTGGACGGGTATCCTGGACCTTCAATCATATAAGAATTTTGATCCTGTAAAGATTCAAAATCAAGATGATCTATTTCAAGCCAGCCTCATACCTCTTCGTGACCTCTTTCCAATTCACTACATTCCAAAACGCATTCAAATAATCCGCTCTCTTGTTTTGATATTTCAGATAGTATGCATGTTCCCAAACATCAACGCCGAGAATGGGTGTTCCCTTTACTTCAGCAACATCCATAAGCGGGTTATCCTGGTTTGGAGTAGAAGTTACTTCCAGTGCTCCATTACGCACAATCAGCCATGCCCAGCCAGATCCGAATCTTGTCATGCCGGCATTGTTGAATTTTTCTTTGAACGCGTCAAAAGAACCAAATGCTTTTGTGATTTGCTGGTCAACTTCACCGGAAGGCTTTCCACTGCCGCCCGGAGAAATGATCTCCCAGAAGAAACTGTGATTCCAGTGACCGCCACCATTATTTCTTACGGCAGGACTAATGCTACCTGCAGCAGCAATTAATTCTTCGAGCGATTTGTTTTCATGCTGTGTTCCCGCAACAGCTTTGTTCAGGTTGTCTACATATGCCTGGTGATGTTTGCCATGATGTATTTCCATTGTCTGCTTGTCAATGTGCGGTTCAAGCGCATCATGTGCAAAGGGGAGTGAAGGGAGAGTGAATGCCATAAATTTTTTTTAAGGTCCAAGAGAAAATGTCCAATGTCCAATGTCCAATGTCCAATGTCCAAT
>CAZCKF010000207.1:0-6384 GCA_964499155.1 uncultured Chitinophagaceae bacterium | reverse complement strand
CCCTGGCTACCATTTCGACTTTGTTTATTTGATCTTATCTGAATTATGAAATTTATTATCCTTACTGTTTTAATCCAATTCTTAACTGTTTCTTCATTTGCCCAAAAAAATGCAGATTCCACCGTACCCGTTGTAGCATATTTTGTTGAAGGAGACATTGTAAAATATTCATATAGCAAGACGAATGAGAAAACCAGGAATGGAAAAACCGAAAGAACAAAAGAAGATTACTTCATAGAGATAGAGGTGGCTGAGGAAACTGATTCGGGATCGTATATCATACATTGGAAATATCAGGGAATTAAAAACATTGGCGATGCAAATGATCCCACCAACCATTTATATGGTTTGATCGACAACATGGTGTTTACTTATCGTATCAATGAACTCGGAGGTTTTGAGGAATTGTTGAATTGGACGGAGATCCATGATATCGTAGAAAAATCCATTGATGCCTTAACAGCAAAAATTACTGATTCGAAACTGACCGATAAAGTTGTGAATGAAATGAAACGAATATTTTCAACCAGGGAAAGTATTGAAGAGGTTATAATGAAAGACGTCCAATGGTTTCATAGTTTATATGGTGGAGAATACACTAAAAATGAAATTATCGAGGGTGAAACAGAATTGGTGAATGTGTTGGGCGGGCCGCCCTTTCCTGCAAAACTTACAATTGAAATGACTGCCCTTGATGAAGAATATTGCACAATAAAAATCACTCAGGAACCTGAACCTGCAACGGTGACTAAGGTGATTACAGAATGGTTAACAAAAACCTCAGGAAAAAAAGAAGATATCTCTATTCCTGCCCTGGTAATAAAAGATGTGTCAGAATTTATAGTAGAGCGTGAAAGCGGGTGGATAAATCAATTAATGTTTAGCAGGACCGCTCAAATTGACTCAACCAAAAACCACGAAATCACGACGATTAAAAGATTGGATTAATTTACTCTGCTTTTTTTACCAGCACTACCTGCATCCTATCGGCTTTTTGAACCTTACTGTAAAATTCCGCAAGAGCAGTGAAATCAGAAGCAGGATGTTCCCCCGCGATCTCTTCCATCATTCGATAATAGAATAATTTATTTTCCTTCAGCATTACAGATGATGTATAATTTCCAAATTTTGATTTGATGTTCACTGCTTCGGGCATCGTTTCAATTTCAAAATTGCCTGGTAATGCAATTTCAACGCTGTCCCTGTCAATGTAATCATGTGTAAGCTTTACCGGATATTTTCTTGGCTCTGATGTATTCAACTTTATGCCAGATCGTGTCAGGATATTTGGCGTAATGAAAATGCGTTTCCCAGTAACATTTGCATAATTGCTCACGATTATGTCCAGTTTTTCTTCTATAACTGGATTTTCAGATTTCCGCTGTTCATAAGTAAATTTTTGAACTTCATATGTTGGAAGGCTGAACCTGTCGTCCAAAAATTCTTTCATTTTATCTTTCGTATATGCATCCAGGTACTGATCAAGATTATCCTGTTGCAATCCTGTATATGAAGTATTAACATCAAGTTTCATTGCGCCCTCCTCATCCAGTTGTGCGTGAATTTTCCGGATCTGGAGATTTTTTGATTTATCGTATTTAGGTGTGCGAACCAGACGGCTGTTTGTCTCTTCTACTAACAATGCATAGCGATCATCTGTAAAGCCGCTCAAATAACCTGCAGGCAAACTTTGGCTTGTACATTCAAGCCACATGGTATCATTTTTTACAGGCACGCATAAAATCACGTGGTTGAACTGCTGTGCAGGAAAATCATGAATAATGGGTGAAGTACTGTTGCCTGCTTTGATCAGAGCATAATAAGAGGGTATTCCCACCTCTTTCAAAATGGAATACATGTAATTAGTCAGGGCCTTGCAATCGCCATATCCTTTACCGGCAACATATTTCGCATCAAAGGGCTGCCAGCCGCCAATACCCAACTGAATACTTATATACCTTGTATTGTTTTGAAGAAACTCATAGAGTTTCGCAATTTTTTGTTTTTCGTCCTGTACACTCCCCGCGATCTGATTTACTTTTTGTTTTACTGTTTCAGGCAATTCATCGCGACCAGCCCGCAGTGTATGCACAAATTTTCCAAACTCCTGCCAGTTGCTCATGTTGCCGCGGTAATTCGCAATCTCAAATTCGCTTGGAGCAAAATAAATAAGCGTGGCAATCCTATTCCATTCGGGGGAAGCATATTCCAGTTCAATGGCTGGAACATCTTTCACTTCCCACCGCATTATCTTTTTATTTTTCTCGGTTGTTACAACCGGTTCGCCCTGATAATTAAAAGCACGGTAACGCAATTGGTAATCATCAGGAATTACATATGTCATGGTGCTGTGCTGAACCGAAAGATGCTCTCCTCCCTGCGGAACCCAGGATGGAAAAAAGAAAGTATTTTTTTGCCTTATCGTGACTTCATACTCAACTGTGTATGGAAAAACTTTGTAATAAAAATTATGTTTTTTGATACGGTGGTTATCAATAAGGTTACTCCCATCTCCTCCACTTACATCCTGAATATCCTTATTCTTAACTTTTTTTAATTCTTTTCCATTTGCATCAAACAAGGCACCTTCAATATTTTCTATGGAATGAAATTCATCATACACTTCATAAAAGCCTGCATAATCTTCACCGTTCTCATTTAAAACTGTAACGGCATATTTCATTTTTTTTGTTGCCGTTGATCTGCCATCAAGTTCGAAGTGGTTGTCGTCTTTTCTTAGTACTGCATGAGCATTTTTGAGCAATTCAGGCGGAATCGCAGACACCCTGTATTCCTGTGCAACTGATGCAAGACTAAAAAAAATAAACCAGCAACCAATTATCTTTCTCATTTCTGCTTCTTTAAAACGATCTGCTCCTTATGTTTTTTCACAACCACATTAAAAAATTCCCTGAGCATTTCATATTCTGATGGTTCAAAGTAAGTGCGCTTGAGCACTATCCTGGAACGCATTGAAATGAATCCATCACGCGAAGAAATACGGTATTCAAACTGGCCATCATCGTCTTCATTCAATTTCAGGATAATTTGCTGGGGCAATTCATCAACAGTGTATCCATCAGGAACTCGCATAGTCAATACAAATGTTTCATCAATTTTGTACGGCATTTCAACAGGATAGAACCTGTTTGCAGACTTAAATGGGTTTTCCTTGTATGCTTCGCTAAACATTGGATTGATGTACAAAACATCCTGCAAATCATCTTTTACATCAAATTCATATTTTATTCCAATCGGTTCTTCATAATTTTCAAGTGAATCGATTATTGGATTTTTTATAGAGATTGGGAAACTGAACTTCGATTCCTGCTCCTGGAAATATTTTTCCTTTCCTACTTCTTTTATCTTTTCACGAAGTGAATAAGAATTGTAATATCCGGGTATTTGCTGGAAGTTTCCAGTTAGTTCACCCTTCTCGGTGGTATTGATAAAAATGGAAGTCACTGTTCTTTCCAAAAGAGAATCTGAGCTTAATATCACAGGTGTTCCTGTCTCGTTAATGATCCGTGCATGGCCATTATAAGCTTCTGTGGTCAGCTTTGCGAATCCGAGGCGGGGATGTGTTGCATCCAGAAAAATATCCTTGCCGTTCACGGAAGTTTTGGCTACAACATAATTGTACTGATGAATCAATGGATACATGTGATTTGTGTATCCATGTGATCTTGTGCTTAACAATACAGGATCTGCCTGGAGCCCGGCATTGCGGATCATAGCCACCATTAATAAATTGATGTCTGCAACTGAACCGGATTTAGAACGCACAACATTTTTTAATGGTTCTTCAATCGTTCTAGCATTATAATCCTTGCATGTATAATTATCACGTAAATAGGTGTAAATGTTCTTTATTTTCTGCTTATCATCCTTTACATTTTTTACCAGCGGATCTACGACGTCAGAAAGCCATGCATTATCCCGATTTAGTGGAAGACCAAAATCTTCTGACTGGTTCATTTCTGTGCAAAATGACGACCATGTTGACATAACCATTCGTGGAGTTAAAGGATGCTTTAACTCTGATAACTGAAATTCAATTTTTGCAATGTGATTCTTTACCGTGGTAGAAAAATTTTCCTGCTTTAAAACAGGAACGTTCTTCATAACCCACTTGTAATCCATAATATTACTTTGAATGGTAAATCTTTCTGTTTGAGCTGCACTTTGTGTTTCTGAAATAGAAAAAGTTCCTGCTCTCTCCTTATTTTCCTTAATGTGAAAATTCTGATAGCCCTGAGATAAAAACATGTAACCAAGAAATTGCGGAAGTGAAAGATTGTATTCGCTCCACAATACAGGATGCTGGCCCTGGAAAGTCCACGGTTGCAGGTTGTGCAGAAAATCTGATTTCAGCACATATTCATATTCAATGATGGATCCCTCTTTAACATTCGGCAGTGTAAATTTTTTAACGATCAGGTTCTTATTTATTTTTTCTTTGAACACTGATCCTTTTACATCAAGTTTGGAAGCCACCACTTTTCCATCTTCAAGATTATAAGTACTTGCTTTTACGTTCAACAATTCTTCTTCTGCATCCCCGCTTGAATACAAACCCACTTCAACGGTTCCCTCATCATATCCATTTTTATTCAGAATGTGAACCCGTTTAAATCGCTTATGTTCCAAAGAAAAACTGCCTTTGCTATTTCCAACTATTTCTGTAGAACCAATATCAGCAATCACAACTGCGTGTGCATTGCTGTCTACCGAATAGACTTTTGTAGCAAAATCTTCAGCAGATATTTTTCCAAATTTTACGTTCGATTTTGTTTGTGCAGTGGCCGATAAACTGAATAGAATTACAGCTAAGGCAAAGAGGATTTTTGGCATATTAGGCTTGTGTGTGGAAAGACGAAATTGGTAAAAAAAAGCGGGGTTTTATAACCGATTCCGGGCTTTGGTGGTTTTATTAGTTTAAGTCAATATTTGACGCAGTTATATCACCCACGCGTTGCATCGGTATGGTAAGTTTGCATGGTGAATGATGCTCGAAATACAAGATTGATTAAAGAAACAGCCAATCGGCTTGGCTTTGACTATTGTGGCATTGCCAGGGCCGAAAGACTTGATGATGATGCAGTTCGGTTGGAGAACTGGTTGAACAGGGGCATGCACGGAACCATGAAATACATGGAAAATCATTTCCAGATGCGAATTGACCCAACCCAGCTTGTTCCTGGTGCAAGATCTGTGATCACACTAATGAAAAACTATTATCCAGCTAATAAACAGGCTTCTCATGCACCAGGAATATCAAAATATGCATGGGGTAATGATTATCACGATGTGATCCGATTATCGATGAAAGAACTGTTATTTGAAATTCAACAACACATTGGTAAAGTTCATGGTCGTGGATTTGTTGACTCCGCTCCTGTACTTGAAAGATCATGGGCCGAAAGATCAGGAATGGGTTGGGTGGGTAAAAGCGGAAACCTGATCCATCCAAAAACCGGAACATTTTTTTTCATCGCAACTTTGATTGTAGATCTGCAATTGGAATACGATGATCCATTTGTGAAAGATTATTGCGGAACCTGCACGCGGTGTGTTGATGCATGTCCAACTGATGCGATACTTCCCGGAAAAGTAGTTGATGGAAGTAAATGCATTTCCTATTTCACCATTGAATTAAAAGATGAAATTCCGGAAGAAATGCGGGGCAAATTCGGTCAGTGGATGTTTGGTTGCGATATCTGCCAGGATGTTTGTCCATGGAACCGTTTCGCTAAACCTGCCAATGAAATCTCATTTACCCCCCTCCCTGAAATATTAAACCTGTCAACGAGTGAATGGGAAGAAATGTCAGAAGAAACGTTTAAAAAAATATTTAAGGACTCACCGTTGAAGAGAGCGAAATGGAAGGGCATACAGCGGAATTTGAGATTTATTCTTTCCAAATAGAGATTATGGTGGTGGTGGAAGATAGTGAATTGTGAATAGTGAATTGTGAATTGTGAAGGCCTTACTACAGGTATCGGAGATAATAAATCTTGAATCATCCTTTCAATTATTTTTAATTTCGAAACCAGTAGTAAACTATTCACTATTCACTACTGACTTTCGCTTCAGGCTCTGAAAAATTAAAACAAAATGCTCCGGTACGAACTATCCTCTTTCCGGAGCTGGTTCATTCCCACCTGAAAGTTTTCACCGCGAGTATGTACACGCCAATTCCCCACAACACGAGAATACCGATCTGCTTACCGCAATCGGTTATGTGGGATCCTTCAAAAGCAACCGCTCGCATGGCATCATTTAAATGCGTGAGGGGCAACACCCGGCAAATGGGTTGCAGCCAGGAAGGAAAATTATCGATAGAGAAAAAAGTACCTGCAAGCAGGAATTGAGGTAATGTGA
>CAZCKF010000206.1:0-6393 GCA_964499155.1 uncultured Chitinophagaceae bacterium | reverse complement strand
AGTGCCGCAATATAGTTAAACGTGTGCAATAAGAAGAGACTGGTGTAAAGAAGGTTGCAAGAAAAAGATCATAATCAAGAAAAACAAAAACCCGGCAAATTTCTGATTTCGAATTTCTAGTTCCTTAAGCTCACTCCCAGTAAAAAGGTCAAAAAACTAAGAAAATAACTTTAAAACGGCGATTTCTTCTTTTGCCCCTATGGATATTATATGATCTTAAATCTTATTCTGAAGGTTAGTAAGTTTTCTAAATGCCTTGAATCTTTCCTGACGCTTGTAAGCTTGGCGCCTCGACCTTGCACGTCCGCTGTGCGGGTGTGCTGGCATGATTTTGCAGTCCGTTTTACAAATTGGTGTTATGGAAAAAATCAGTAAAAAGAAAATTTACAAACACTGGCATTCGGTTGCGCCTGGAGTTTGGGGGATGAAAGACATCTTCGTTAACGTATACATGATTCACAATCCTGAAGAAAATCATTGGGTACTGGTGGACGCTGGTTTAAAATCCACGGCAAAAAAGATCAGGGAAATGGCAGAATATCTTTTCTGGCCTGAAAACCGTCCTTCTGCAATTATTCTGACCCATGGACATTTTGATCACGTGGGATCACTCGCAACACTTGCAGAAGAATGGGACGTTCCGGTATATGCACACAAAATGGAAAGGCCATACCTGACTGGAAAAAGTTCTTATCCGCCACCTGATCCAACTGTTGGCGGTGGAATGATGGCAACCGCATCGTTCCTTTATCCAACTGGACCGATCAATATCAGCAACCGTCTGCAAGATCTGCCTGATGATGGTTCAGTGCCTGGTTTACCGGAGTGGAGGTTTATTCATACTCCCGGACACGCGCCAGGTCATATCAGTTTATTTCGCAAAAGCGATAAGGTATTGGTTGCTGGTGATGCATTCGTAACAACAAAAGCAGAATCTGCTATGTGTGCATTAACAGGAAGTGAACATCTCAGCGGTCCGCCAAAATATTTTACTTACAACTGGACCTCTGCTGCTGATTCAGTTCGCAAACTTGCAGCACTGGAACCAAATGTTATTGCAACAGGTCATGGCAAGCCAATGGAAGGTGAGCAAATGCGGCAATCACTCCACAACCTTGCAGATCATTTTGAACAGAAAGCAGTTCCATCACATGGACGTTATGTTGGTGATCCTGCCTATGTTAGCAGTAATGGTGTTGAAGATCTTCCGGATGCAGTATTCCCGTTCCGTTTGCTGATTAAAGTTGCATTGTTTACAGCGGCAGCTGTTGCAGCGATCACTTTAATTCGTCAAAACAAAAGAGAAAAGGAATTTTTGAGTTACAGGTGGAATTAAAACAATATTGAAGTACCAATGAAAATGTGTCCAGCCAATTGCTGGCACATTTTCGTTTTTATACACTGTTTATGAGTTACAATTATCTACAGCTATCAGACCAATCAGCCTCTTTCAAATTTAGGTTCACATTTCACCTTTCACATTTCAAGTTCTTGTTATTTGGATTGATGCTGAGTACAGCAAGTTTTTCCCAGGATGATACAGTAAAAAAATTAAAGGACGATGCTACCAAGGCAGTAACAAAAGAATCAACTGACAGTATTGGTCCGTGGAAAACAGGTGGCATTTTTAATATCAATCTTGCACAAAGTTCATTAACCAATTGGGCTGGTGGTGGTGAAAAATTTTCATTGGCACTAAGCTCCTTATTTAACTACTTCGCTTTTTATAAGCAGGGTGTGCATAGCTGGGACAACAATTTTGATTTTAATCTTGGATATGTAAAAACAACATCCCTTGGTGGAAGAAAAAATGATGACAGGATCGATCTGTTGTCTAAATATGGGCGTGCGATTTCGCCAAAGATGAATATTGCTGGACTGTTTAATTTTCGTTCTCAACTGCTTAAGGGATACACGTACAACAATAACATAAAAGAGTTTTCTTCTGCATTTTTATCACCCGCTTATATATTGCTAAGTCCCGGGCTTGACTATAAACCGAATCAAAACTTTTCAATCTTCGTATCACCCATTACAACAAGGTGGGTTATTGTGAGAGATGATACACTTTCTGCAAAAGGATTTTATGGCGTTGAACCAGGAAAGAAATCCCGCAATGAGATTGGCGCCTTTTTAAATGCATTGTTTGCGAAAGATTTTAATAAAATACTCGGTTACAAAGGAAGGCTCGAACTTTTTTCAAATTATAAACGCAATCCGCAGAATGTTGATTTTTTCATGACGAATCTCTTTTCAGTGAAACTCTCGCAGGTATTGGCAGCAACATGGAGTGTTGACCTGATCTATGATGATGATGTGAGAATGTTTGGAGATGGAGATGATGCGGCGATGCAGATGAAGTCGTTGGTGGGAGTGGGGTTGTTGTGGAAGCTTTGAGGCAGTAGGCAGTGGGCAGTTTATATCCAACTAAAATGAAATTTGTTTTTAAAATGATCAGTTGTTACAAAAAGAACAGTTCAAATAGTGAATGAAATTCCAATATTCAGAAACTCACTGCCGACTGCCGACTGCCCACTGCTGACTCACCACTCACCACTCGCTACTGCCAACTGCCCTCTTAAACCGCTATCGCAATAAAGACACCGTTCCCTTCTTTGTCAATATTTCTCCCTGGGACGTTTCCATAACGATGTAGTAAACATAAACCTCAGGAGCAGCCTTTTTGTTTTTGTATGTTCCATTCCAGCCAACATTTTTATCAGTCGTTTGAAAAATTAATTCACCCCAACGATTGTAAATGCGAAAGCTGACAAGTTTGTTATGGTGCTGAGGGGGAATTCTGAAAACATCATTCAGGTTATCTCCATTTGGGGTGAACGCTGTTGGCATCCAGATTATTTTTTCACATTTCTCTTCAATCTTAATTGAATCTGTTTTTGTACCACAGTCAGTAACTACACTAACCCAATATGTTCCAGGTGATCTTGCGACAAACCTATCAGATGTTGTAATTGAACCCATCCAATTATATTCAGGAAAATTTTTTGTTGCCTGCAACACAACTGAATCTACACCCTCCATGCAGGTTTGTCCGGTTATTTTCAAATCATTTGGATTTTTATGTACTGTTACGTTATAAAATTCAAGGCTGTCACATTGTTGTGCAGTTGTAAAGGATACATAATACTGACCGGATTGTGATACAATGTAATTATCCGGCAAAGTATATGTTTCATTTTCACATATTGAGACTTCATTTGAATTTCCGACAATATCAACACAACATGTTTGCCGGCATTCTTCACTTCCTGTGATGTTGTAGCTTGTTGAAGTGAAATTTGACGGCGTCATATAGCCATCATCCCTGCGTGAATAATGAACAGGCATGTCGATCTGGTCAGGAGGATAGATGGGGATTTCAGTTGACGTTAAATTTTTCGGGCTTTCCATGCAAGGTATTTCCCCCTGTTCTTCTGTTTTAGCCATCCGAAAAGCAGGATAATTATTGCGCGGATTTAAGAAAACATGGTAATCAAAATTTGATTGTACAAATGATGCCGGAGACATTTCCTGCGGAAGAACATTGTAGTTCCTGCTCCAATTAATATTTCCTTCAGCCGAGATATTGGCAATCATTGCTGAAGTGCCAATATCCATAAGAACAGTATGTTGATCACCATTACTGATTACTTCTGTGGGATACAATGGTGTGTCTCCTGTTTCATATGTATACATTTTTTGCATTATCCCGTTCCTGTCGGTGATCATGTTCAGCCCTTTCCTGGAAAATGGGAATGCCGATTCAAGCGTATTGGCATAACCTGCAAAAAAGACAAGATTTCCGTTTGTCAATTCACTGATGGTTACAACCCTCGGGTTGGAAATAGGATTTTCAGCAATACGGTAGCCTCTTTGCCATATTCGCGTACCATCAGTTGGATCCAATGCAAAAAAGTAATGAACAGATTTCAAATAATTCGGATCCGGTTTATATAAATAGGCGATCGTTGAGATCACCACCGTGCCATCCGAAGTTTGTTTCATCGCTTCCGTAATATTGATAGCAGTTATATATTCCGGATTCGTCATTGTTGTCGTCCATTTGACACTTCCTGTTTTGGTAACTCGCATAATTTTATACGAATTGGTTTGCGGCCACTGCCGCATTACCTGCATGGGAACAATGAATTCTCCATCGTTTGTTTGAAGAATGGTTGTAATCCTTGTTTGTTCAAACTGCCGGTCAAACTGATCAAGAACTTTTGACCACTTCACATTGCCGAATTTATCTATCATCATCAATGCGCCCCATATGAAAACACCAAAAACATTAGCTCTTCCTGCTGAATCCACTACATATCCTGCAACTATAAAATCACCATTGTCAGCGGGTAAAATATCAGCAATGTGAAACGTAAAAAATCCTGGTGCAGCATATCTGCGTGACCACAAAACCGTTCCCTGTGACGTAAATTTTGTGACCATGCCGTCTATAAATCCGCGATTTGGATCACGGACTATTGTACCGGCTGCAATTAATTCATCTCCTGGTAAGGACCGCACTTTACTGATGTAGGTTTGTTGGGTACCGCTGTAAATGTTAAGGAAATAATCTACTGCGCAAGGTTGTTGAGCCAATGCCTTTAACGGTAATAATAATATGATAAGCCAGCGAGTCTTCATTAAATCTAAAATCTAAAATCTAAAATCTTAATTCTTAAATCCCCAACACGTCTTTCATTGTAAAAATTCCTTTTTTGTCTTTAATATACTCAGCAGCCAATACAGCTCCGAGAGCAAATCCTTCTCGATTGTGTGCCGTATGAATGATCTCAATGTCATCAATGGCGGATGAATAGATCACGTGATGCGTTCCGGGAGCTGGGTCCACTCTTTCACTGATTATTTCAAGTTCTTCAGGGTTGTCACTGAAATGATTTACCCATCTTTTTTTTCTTCCAAGATTGTCCATGATCTGTTCAGATAGGGTGATTGCAGTTCCGCTTGGTGCATCTTTTTTTTGCGTGTGATGAATTTCCTTCACCTGTACCCCATATGAAAGCTGGTGATTCATCAATGCAGCCAGTCGCTGATTGATTTCAAAAAAAATATTCATCCCAACACTGTAATTACTCGCGTAAATAAAACTTCCTTTTTTTTCATTCACAAAGTTTTGCAATGACTGAAGTTGTTTTGTCCACCCGGTGGAACCGCTAACCACCGGCGTTCCTGCTTCAATGCATGAGCGGATATTTTTTTCTGCTGATTCAGGACCTGTAAATTCTATTACAGCATCTGCCGCATTCAGGTTCTTTTTATTAAGGTCTTCTGAATTCTCTGTTGAGATCTTTAAAACAATTTCATGGCCTCGCTGCAATGAAATGTTTTCAATGGCCTTGCCCATTTTACCATAACCAACAAGGGCAATTTTCATAAAGTAAAAATTTAGTAAATACTGATCGACAGTAAGTGAAAATACAAAAATGATCAGGGAAAATCTTATCGAATGGACAAAACAAGGCTCAGGCCTGTGGTTCCAGCCTGTGGACTATAACCGGGTTTGAATTTAAGGCTGAGGTCAGGACTTACATCAAAGCCTTTGAGGTGAGCATCAACAGCAGCATCCACTACATTTAAACCCCATAGCAACAGAAACACGAGTGCGGAATAGTCGATATACCTGCGAAACTGGTTGCGATAAAAGCGAAGCGATTCCATTGGAATCGGAATAAACTTCGGATCGAGTAATTTATAATCGGTCGAATCTCTTTGCGGGGGAGGTAGGGATGCTTTGTATTTCGCTGCGTATGCAAACCTCGTATCGCGATAATTTTTCAGGTTATAAAAAAAGACAACGGTCGTAGTGCCGAGCGCACCATATACGATAGGGATTTTCCAGTATTTTTTATTAAAGGCCTGTCCCCATCCCGGAAGAATGGCAGAACGGATTGCAGCTTTTTTTGGAAGTTCCTTTCTCCTGATCGAATCTTCAACACTTTTAAGCACGGATGCCGGTGCAAGCTGTGAAGAGTCTGAGGATACCTGTGCATTTGCGGACAATGCAGTTACCAGCATCAGGATAAACAAAAACAGGATTGACTTCATGTTGAGTGATCAATCAACTGAAACATTCATTTGTTTCAGGATGTTGTTCAATTCTTCCGGCGTGTAATAATCAAATGTGATCTGTCCGCTGCCATTCCTGCTGTGCCTCAGTTTTACACGCGTACTGAATTGCGATGCTAATTTATCCTCTATTTTCTGGTAGGTGGGGGGAAGTGAGTTTTTTACTTGTTTTTTAACAGCAGAACCCTGTTTATACATATTTCGGACAAGCGCTTCAGTTTGCCTGACCGACAAGGCTTTTTCGCGTATCTCCTTAAAAATGAAAAGTTGCCTGTCAACTGTATCCACGTTGATCAAAGCTCTTGC
>CAZCKF010000205.1:0-6454 GCA_964499155.1 uncultured Chitinophagaceae bacterium | reverse complement strand
CAGGGTCCAGGAAAGTAATAAGCTTACAAGAATCAGGAAAGGAAAAAGTTTAAAGATTCAAGCGCTTCGTAGTTAAAATTGAAAGAATTTCAAATCTTAAAGAAAAGTCGATTATCTGAAATTAGCTAACAGTGGGGCACATTCGAATTTAAGAAACCTCCGATTAGTCCAAGGTCCAGGATACAGGGTCCGAGGTCCAGGAAAGTAATAAGATATTTAAGGCAACAAGAAAGGTTCAGGTTTCAATTGCTTCGTTACAAATTTGCAAGTGAACCAGGCTACAAACATTTAGTGAATTTTCGATTTAAAGAACGTCCAACCATTCCAACTATTCCAACCACCAACTAACCTATATCCATCCTTCTTCTCCTCCTCCTGTCCCTGCCTTTAAAAATCGGGACTTTGTTTTCGCTTCCTTTGAGAAGTTTAGTAATGTTTTTCTGGTGAGTCAGTAGTACAAGCAGGGCAACAGCAATGGCAAAAATCCTGTAGAGCTTTTCAGGTTCGTTGAAAATAATAAGTATAAAAACGGGGAAAGCAATGCTTGCGAGTATTGAACTAAGTGAAACGTACCTGGTCAGGTAAAGAACGAGTATAAAAACACCAACACAACACAGTGCAACATTGGGTTGTATGCCCATTACCATTCCGAATAAAGTTGCGACTCCTTTGCCTCCACGAAAATCTGCCCATATGGGGAAGATGTGTCCCACCACAGCTGCAAGTCCAAGTCCTAGCTGAAGATTGACCAATGCAATTTCATTATCAAGATAGTGCGGTAAAAGAAGTGCAAGTTTAACAGCACACACACCTTTAAGCATGTCTGCAATCATATCAACAGATCCCCATTTGGGACCTAGTATGCGATATGTATTTGTAGCACCTGCATTACCACTGCCATATTCACGGATGTCGATTCCGAAAAAATATCGGCTGACCCAAACTGAAGTGGGAATGCTACCAATGAGGTAGGCCAGGATAATAATCAACAGTTCATCCATAGAACATCGGTCGTTGAAGCGGAGAACAAAAATAATAAAAATATGACTGTTTGTTCATGCTTATTTATTGTGCAGACCGGGATTTAATCGCGGGAAAATTGTAAACAGACCCAATTTTCTTTCATATCGCGATGTTGAACCTTCAAATCATGCTTATTTGCATGAACAATAATAATATCCACATCATCGTTGAGCAGGCCGCTCAGCAACAGTACTCCGTTCCGACGTAATTGATTAACTAACACATCGAAATTTGAAGTAATGATGTTGCGGTTAATGTTTGCCAATATCACATCAAACATCTGGTGAAGTTCAGGATTACCCTGCATGAATAATTTTACGCCGATTGCGTCATTTTTTCTGATGTTTTCTTCTGCATTGGCAATACTCCACTGATCGTTGTCGATGGCTGCTACATAGGCAGCGCCCATTTTTTTAGCAAGGATGGATAGAATACCTGTGCCTGTTCCGAAATCCAAAACGTGTTTATTTTCAAATGAAATATTTTTCATTGCACGTATCATCATGTATGTGGTTGCATGATGGCCTGTTCCAAAACTCATTTTTGGCGTAATGACAATTTCGTGTAAGCATTGCTGGTTGGCTGGATGAAAATCCGCACGCAAATAGCAAAAATCATCAATTTGAACAGGTTGAAAATTGGCCTCCCATACCGCATTCCAGTTGGTGGCAGGAATTTCCGTTCTCGTGTAATGCAGGCCGTGAGTGTTCAACACTTTTTCAATTGCATTTCTTGCATCCCATTCGGGTTTGCAAAAAATATTAATTCCCGCATCGGTTTCCTCAAATCCTTCAGCCACTTCGCCAAGCAGCGCAATCATCAGTTCCTTTTTCTGTGGGGAACAGCTAACCTGGTATGACATGTATGCGTCCATGAAAAAAACCCCGGAAGGGGTTTCAATTTTTGATTTTTGATTTTTGATTTTTGATTGCCTCTACAGGTATCCAAAAATCATTTTGAATTGAAACAATCAATCACTTCTTTATTCTTAACTCAATTTGAGTTTTTATACTACACTTTATTCCTGAGTATTGTGTCTTGAGTCTTGAATCTTATTCATCCCGCTCCTGCCTTTGCGGAATATTATCCGGCTTCGGGATCATTGCCTTCCTGCTCAACTTGAACTTTCCAGATTTTGGATCTGTTCCTGTAAGTTTCACTTTTACAACATCACCCTCTTTCAAAACACCTTCGAGAGTTTCAAGACGTTTCCAACTCACTTCTGAAATGTGCAACAATCCCTGTTTGCCAGGAAGGAACTCAACAAATGCACCATATGGCATGATCGATTTCACTGTTGCTTCATAAACGTCTCCAACTGTCGGAACGGCTACAATACCCTTGATCCATCTTTCCGCTTTTTCAACACCTTCTTTATTTACACTGAAGATGCTTACTTCACCCATGTTGTTCTTTTCTTCAATGTTAATCGTTGTACCTGTTTCTCGCTGAATTTCCTGGATCACTTTACCACCTGGTCCGATTACAGCACCAATAAATTCACGATCGATAAACAATTTGATCATCCGTGGCGCATGTGGTTTCACTTCTGCTCTTGCTTCAGGAACACATTTGTACATGGCATCAAGGATGTGTAATCTTCCTCTCTTCGCCTGTTCCAGCGCTTTGCGCATGATGTCCATCGTCAGACCATCAACTTTTATATCCATTTGAACACCGCAAATTCCTTCACGTGTTCCTGTTACTTTGAAATCCATATCACCAAGATGGTCTTCATCACCAAGTATATCCGTCAGAACAGCAAATTTGCTTTCTTTCGTAATCAATCCCATCGCGATGCCTGATACGTGTTTTTGAACCGGAACACCTGCATCCATTAATGCAAGAGAACCCGCGCACACTGTCGCCATGGAAGATGATCCATTCGACTCGAGAATATCACTCACAACCCGGACTGTGTAAGCGAAATCAGGCCCGGGTAGCACACGCTTCAAAGAACGTTGTGCAAGATTTCCGTGTCCAACTTCACGACGGCCAGGTCCGCGCATTGGTTTTACTTCCCCTGTTGAAAAAGGAGGAAAGTTATAATGGAGAATAAATTTAGAATAGTTCGAAGCTGCTGCACTTTCAACAAGCAATTCGTCAAGTGCTGTTCCAAGTGTAACAGTGGTTAAAGATTGGGTTTCACCCCTTGTAAATAATGCAGAACCGTGTGGAGTTGGTAAAACATCAATTTCCATATCAAGATCCCTTACCTCTTCAAGGCCTCTTCCATCGAGACGGATATTTTCATTCAGTATCATGTCGCGAACAACATGGTACTGCAGATCATGATAGTATGACTTCGCAAGTTTTTTAACTCCATCCTGGATCTCATCTGTTTCAGGAATGCCGAGTGCGCCCTTAAGCCACATCATCATTTCTTCACCGATGTCCTTGAATTTGTCACCGCGATAATGCTTGGGACTTTTGCTTTTTGCAACTTCATACACTTTCGATTTCGCAAATTCTTCCACCTTCTTTTTCAATTCTTCATCCTGTGGAGGTTTGGGGTAATCACGTTTTTCTTTTACCCCCACTTTATTGCGAAGATCTTCCTGTGCACGTATTTGTGCTTTGATTGCCTCGTGCCCGATCTCAAGTGCTTTACAAAGATCATCCTCACTGCATTCCATTGATTCACCTTCCACCATCACAATGTTTTTTGCAGTTGCAGCAATGATGAAATCCATATCCGCTTTTTCCATTTCAGCCCGGGTGGGATTTACTTTAAATTCTCCTTCAATGCGGGCAACGCGTGCTTCTGAAATTATTTCCTTGATGGGAATATCTGAAACAGCTAAAGCAGATGAAGCTGCAAGACATGCAAGCGAATCCGGAAGTATTTCGATATCACTTGAAATCAAAGTGACCAATACCTGAACATCACAGAAGTAATCTTCCGGAAAAAGAGGACGCAAGGCGCGGTCGATCAGTCTGGAAATCAAAATTTCTGAATCACTTAAACGACCTTCCCTTTTGAAGAAAGAACCGGGTATTCTACCTGCAGATGCAAATTTTTCCTGGTAATCTACACTAAGCGGGAAAAAATCCTGGCCTTCGCGTGGTTCTTTATTGGCGCAAACTGTAGCTAATAATATTGAGTTGCCGCATTTAACGGTAACGGCACCATCAGCCTGGCGTGCAATACGACCAGTTTCGATAGTCACCTCTCGCCCATTCATTTCGAATGTTGTGCGAATTGGTTGTGAAAGCATAAATGAAATATTGAAGTGCATGCAGGAGTGCGTGCACTAATGAATGAATATGGAACCCGAAGGTGGTAAAAACACAAATTCCGGTCAGTACCTGCCCGGAATTCAATTGAATTATTTTCTGATTCCCAATTTTTCGATAAGTGCGCGGTAACCTGTCAGGTTATGTTTGTGCAGGTAACTAAGCAAGCGCTTACGTTTACCAACAAGCTGCAACAGGCCTCGGTGAGTTGAGAAATCTTTTTTGTTTTGTTGTAAATGGCCAGAAATCTGGGCCATCCTTTCTGTAAGAACAGCAATCTGACCTTCAATTGAACCAGTGTTTGTTTTATTTCCACCATATTCATTGAAAACCTGTGCTTTCTTTTCTGTTGTTAACGACATCTTTGATTTTTTTAAAACGGCATCCGATTATTTGTATCCGATTATTTTGAGCGGCAAAGGTAGGGAAAAAGACTCAAGATTTAAGACTCAAAAATCAAGATTCAAGGGAAGTAAAAAGTTAAGGTTTAAGCATATATGAGGATACCCATTTAGCCTTTTTAGTTCGTTCCTCTAATCTTTTTTTATTATTAATAGCGATTCTTGCGCCTTGATTCTTTCAATGTATCCGGTCTCCTCTTGGAACCATGTTGCTTATTACATTTCTTTCAAAATCAAGCCATTCGGCCCACCTCCGTCGAACTTTTGCAGGGTCAATGTAGAATTCCGCAAGATCAATAAATAAGGTATAATGGCCGGCCTCGCTTTCCATAAACCGTCTGTAGAATTGGCGCAGATAGTCATCCTGTAATCCTTCACTTAGTCTTTTAAATCGTTCACAACTCCTGGCTTCAATGAGAGCAAATACCAAAAGGCGATCTAAAAAGACATCTTGAGGACTACCATCTTTTTTTTGAAATTGAAGGAGCTCATTAACGTAGACGTCCTTTCGCTGGCGACCAAGTTTAAGGTTCCGCTTTTTTAATTCAGCCAGCACCAACCTGAAATGACCCCATTCTTCCGTAACAATGGGAGACAATTCATTTACGAGTTTTTCTCGGTCACTGTAGCGTTGTATTAAAGAAATGCATGAAACAGCAGCTTTCTGTTCACAATAGGCGTGATCAGTAAGGATCTCTTCCATCGATTTTTCAGCGAGATTAACCCACCTGGGATCGGTAGGAAGCTGAAGTCCAAGAATGTTTTTTACGTCGTCATTGGTTTCTGTAATCACCTTACGAAGATATGAAGTCGATTTTCAGTCTTCCCTTATCTCGGGTTGGATGTTGAACCTTGGTCATTGGACATTGGATTTTGGACATTGGATATTATTCCAGTTGCCCAACACCATTCCCCACCTTAGACATAAACACCCCGGGATCGTACCCAATTATATTTCTGTAAAAAGTCGTAACACCTTTTGTGAATTCGTCAAATCGGTCAGCACTAACTAACGCTATTGCACAACCGCCAAATCCAGCGCCAGTCATTCGAGCTCCTTTTACAAAATCAACAGTTTTGCAATAATCAACAATGGTATCTAATTCAACTCCCGAAACTTCATATAATACCTTAAGCGATTGATGAGATGCATACATCAGTTTACCAAATTCAACCATATTTCCGTTTTTTAATGCTACAGTTGCCTGGTTTACTCTTTCATTTTCGAAAACCACATGTCGTGCTCTCTTTTGTTCAACGGGGTTGGAAAGTATACTGACATGTTTTTCAAATTGTGCAGAAGTAATATCACATAGATTTTTTATGGGCAAGACTTGTTGAAACTGCTTTAGCGCTGACATGCATTCTGCAAAGCGCTCATTGTATTTTGAATCCGCAAGTGTTCTTGCTTTATTGGTATTGATAATGGCCAAAACATGATCTCCAATCTCAAATGGTATCAATTCATATTCAAGAGTGTCGCAATCCAGCAACAATGCATGATCTTTTTTTCCAAGAGCAACTGCAAACTGGTCCATAATACCTGAGTTAACTCCGATGAATTCATTCTCCACTCTTTTCCCCAATTCGGCCATTTCAGATCTTTCAATTCCAAGAGAAAAAATTGTGTTGAAAGTAAAAGCCGTTAATATTTCGATGGAAGCTGATGAAGACAAACCTGCACCTATGGGCAGATTACCATAATACAGGAAATTCAGCCCTCCAGTGTTATTCGCATTGAGTTGATTTATTACACCAAGAGGATAGTTGAACCATTCCTTTCCAGTTTTTTC
>CAZCKF010000204.1:0-6466 GCA_964499155.1 uncultured Chitinophagaceae bacterium | reverse complement strand
GAACACCAGGTCTTTTAAATCTTTTCCAGGTAACAGCTATTCAGCAATTGTGCAACTAAGGTTGTAACCAAAACTAACTGCACCTTATGAAAGTAGTTAAGAGAAACTATTATGATGATGAAGGCAATCTTTTGATTAAGCCTTACAGACTGAAAGACCTTGCTGAAATCTACGGAGTTTGCAACCGCACTATGAAAAAGTGGATAACCAATGCTGCTCCCCAGGCACAAAGAAACCGGAGCCAGTTTTATCCGATTCCCGCAGTTACAATGATCGTGGAAGCACTTGGTCTTCCGCAAAGAATTGAAATCAAAAAAGCCGCATAACCTATGGATAACCGAACGCAAACAGAGACCGCATCAGGCAGCAACGTACTGCTTACAGGCTGCATCCTCTTGGCAAACCTTGATTTTTCCGGATTGCTTGACTATGCTGTAAAAGCATTGATCGGCGGAGGCATCTGGCTTGGCTATAAAATAACCGCTGATTATATAGACCGGAAAAGAAACAAAGCAAAATGAGCCTGCTTACAAAAATATTAGCCGGTACTGTAATTGGCGCAGGAGCTGTTGCAGGATGGTCCTATGTGAAAAACCTGAAAAAAGCACAAGCTGAATTGCAGATCATACCCAAAGTATCGTTGCAGCAGCTTAGTTGGGATGGGCTTACCATCAAGATAGATGTCCTATTGAAAAACCCTACAAAGGGAAGTTTCTCAGTTAAATTTCCCTTTGTTACCCTTCTCTACAAAGAAGCCACAATAGGCAGCTCTCAGGCGATAAACAAGGAAATAAAAATTCCGCAGTTTGGCGAAGTATTGATTGATAAGATCATGGTACAAATTCCAATGGACAGTGTTTTTTCAGTTGTATTCACATTGATAAAAGTATTGTTCAATAAAGAAGCCGTCACATTAACGGTAAGAACGCTAACACATATCAATTTAGGTTGGGTTGTTCTTCCCTATGAAAACAAACAAGAAGTTCAGATAAAGAAATAATCCGTACCAGATGGAAGCAGCTAAAAAACGTATCATCTTAAGTGGTGATGAATACACGCATCTTTTCCCGAAAGCTGAAGTGAATACTTCAACCATCAGAAAAAATGCAAACGTTACCCATACAGTTGCTTTCATTCCGAAAGTAGTATCAGAAACGCTTCATCATACAAAAGAGATTGCTCAACGCTTAAAAGCTAACACAACCTATGAAACATGCTCAAACATCTGGCATTTTGTTTACCAGCAAATTGCTTACAAAAAAGACCAGGAGGGCTTTGAACAGATAAGAAGCCCTGCAAGAACATGGCACGACCGGCATAAAGGGGTGGATTGCGATTGTTACTCGGTGTTTATATCCAGTATCCTGACTAACTGCGCCATTCCACATATCCTGCGAATCACCAAATACCACCGGGATTACTTTCAGCATATATACCCAGTTGTCGTGCTAAATGGAAAAGAGATTCCCATTTATTGTTTAACGGACAAATTCAATTACGAAGTACCCTATTCAGAAAAAAAAGACTATCCTATGGATCTGCAATATTTAAATGGCTTTGATGGAGATGATATGGGCGATTTGGGTAAGCTATTTGGCAAGAAAAAATCTAATGCCAAAGCTGCAACTAAAACGCTTCCTGTCGCAAAAAAGAAAACCTCGCTTCTCTCCAAACTCAAAGCAAAAAAAGCCGCTAAACCAGCCGCAAATACACCAGGGCAACCTAAGCCAAAAAAGAAAGGTTTTTTCAAAAAGGTGCTTAATAAAGTAAACAAGATCAATCCAGCGACAGTACTGCTTCGTAATGGAGTGTTAGCCGCCATGAAACTGAATGTAAAAAATGTAGCTGCAAGGCTTCGGTGGAGTTATTTAACTCCGGAGCAGGCAGCACAAAAAGGTATTGATCCTGGTAAGTTCCAGCGATTGATAGCAACCAGGCAAAAACTAGAGAAGATTTTTTACGGTGCCGGAGGCAATGAGAAGAATTTGAAGAAAGCCATTTTAGGAGGCAAAGGAAATAAGGATAAGGCAGTAGCAGGACTTGATGGAATATCACTGTCTGGAATTGAATACATGAGTGTATATACACCGCTTCCACAGTTACTAGGACCGGATATTTATTATTCCGAGAACGTGGAAGGCTTTGAAGGTCTTGGGCAATTAGGCGAACCGGTAACATTAGCCTCAGTAGGTGCAGCGATGGGCGTGCTTGCGGGTATTGTTGCTGCCCTAAAACAGATCGGTGACATATTTCCCAAGAAAACGAAAGGCTCTGAAGATTTTGATGAGAAAACCAATGAAGCTGCTGAAAATAATGCGCCGGTTCCAGGTACAACCCCTGTTCCCAATTCGGTAGATACGGCTGCCTCTGCACCCATTTCAGCAGACAAGCCTTATGTAGAAGAATCGTTCAAAACAACGGATAGCAGTCCTGTAAATACCTCAACTCAGAGAGCTGAAACAGATTATGCTACTGCTACGAATCCTTACCTACCGCCGAGTGAAAGTCCTGACACATTTGTGGAAGAAAAAGACGATAGCCTTGTTCCAACAACGCAATCCAATCAAATAGCTATGCCTACAACTGCCGATACAAGGATTACACCCGAACCAACAAAGGAAACCTTTTGGGATAAGAATAAAAGCTGGCTTAAACCGGTAGCGATAGGTGTTGGCGGCATCAGCCTGATTGCAATCGGCTTTGCAGTCATGAAGCCAAATATTTCTGCTGGTAGATCCTCACCCCAGACTTTATCAGGCGTCCCTAAAAAAAGTAAAAAACACAAGCGAAAAACAAAGAATAAATCAAAATCCAAACCCTCAAAGAAAACAGCAGTGGCACTACTGTAACCTATTGAAAAAACTAAAACAATCAAATCATGGCAAAAACCCGTAGAAAACAATATGCAAAAAAAGCCAAGCGACAAAACTTTATGCAAGGCTTCGCCTCTGAGTTAGATACTCAGGGCAATGTAAAAAACACCATGCTGGAAACCGGCAAAGGCATCCTAGTAGGAGTCCTTGGTGGTGGTCTTATAGGAGCGGCAATTGGAAAGCCATCCCTCATTGTTGGAATCGTAACCACTGGTGTTGGACACTATTCAGGAAATAAACTCACGCAGCTTTTAGGTCTGGGTATTATGGCAGCCAATGGCTTTCAAAACAATACCACAGTGAGTGGCTTGGAAGGACTTGACGGAGTAAAAGAAAGAGTTCAAGCTTTTAGACAAGGTTTTGCAGAAAGGCTTTATCTCGACAAGCTGAAAAAGCAGACCTCTGCAGGTACAACCAGTGGCTTTGGTGAGCTGCAATACTTCTCCTATCCCGATAATGACCTGGCGGCTCTTGATGCTATCGAGGATCAATTGACCAACAGCGCCATGCAGTTCCAGGGTAGTTTACCAGAACCAGATTTCGGAGAAGTGGAAATGGACATGGGAGACGTAAGCATGGAAGACCGTTTATTCTAGCAAATGATATGTAGTAGTGGAACAAATGAATGTATAAAGAACCGCCTTGGTACCATTGGAAATAGTATGATAATGAATCAATGCAGCAATAAGTATCACCTAAGATGGATTTGATTCTATCTTTTCTACTGTTGCATTAAAGCCCTTTTGGGCAAGTTCGATTTCGGCATCATCACAATCACAGATTAGCCTAAGCTCCTTTACATCCATTTCCAAATAACCACACGTAACTATCATCGTAAAACGTCGTAAATCTCTTTCATCATTAAAAAGTAGAGCAACCTTATTCATAAAGCGTACTGAACTGCAAATATAGAAGTTGCGCTTAGTTGATCAAAAACATAATAATAATACTGCTAAAAATCAATTATTAAATAATCAATAAAAATTCAAAACTATGTTAGGCTTACTTGAAGGAATCGAAGAATACAATAACCAAGGCGCATTGCTTGGCCTTGATGGAGCAGACGATGCCGAGCTGCTTGGCGCTCTTCGCAAAATGAACCCTATTCAGCGGGCAAAGACGGTAAATAAAATGTTTACCACACCACCTTCCAAAGGCTCTCGTGCCGAAATGGAAAAGTTCTTCGGTGAACTGCCCCCACACATTAAAGAAGGTCTGGTGCGTGGTGAGCTTCGTCTCGCAGACTCTACCATCTACTCCATAAAGCCGGTGACTTCCAAAACTATTAAGCTATTTGAAACCCAGGATGATAAGGAAGTGGGATTGCGTAACGTATCCAACGCCAAGCTGCCAAAGAACCAGGCTTTTTTGGTGAGTGGCATCTTTCTTCTGGCTGGCACTTCTGCCGATGGCTCAAAAGACAAGATCATTGCCACCGAATTTAAAGGGCTGGAAAACTTCAACACGATTGCCAACGGCGAGTTTTCACTCCGCAGCAACAAAAAACAAATTGTACCGGAAACCAGTAATGTGGTATTTAAGACCAGTGGCAACAAGAATGTTCCGATTGGTTATTATAAACTGGCAAATCCACGCTTGGTCCATGATGACATTTTAATCGAAATGACAATAGAGCTTGGCTCAATGGATGGCATCCCTGCCAACACCTACATCTATGCAGGTTTGCATGGAACGATCACTACGCCATAGTAAGGGCAGATGAAATGAAACTTTCAAATTATCAGTGGGGAGCTATAGCAGCCGGATTATTTACACCGGCTCTATACTTCCTGTTGAAACAGAAATTGAGCATGGACACCAATTCAAGACAGTACAAGAATTTAAAAGCATTTCTGATTATGATTCAGTATTCAGAAGGCACGTTTGGAAAAGATGGCTACAGGAAGCTTTACGGTGGAGGATTTTTTAATGATCTATCAAAGCATCCTAATACCCGTGTCACCAAATGGGGAATCACCAGCACTGCGGCAGGGGCTTATCAGATACTAAATAAAACATGGAATGAACTACAGGCAAAGCTAAAGCTGCCGGATTTCAGTCCTCTTAGCCAGGATAAAGCTGCTATTGAACTAATCCGAAGGAGAAAAGCTCTGGAAGATGTTATGGCAGGCCGGTTTGCACAAGCCATTGAAAAGTGCAAAAAAGAATGGGCATCGCTTCCCGGTGCTGGCTATGGACAAAATGAAAAGAATGTAAAAAGTCTTCTTGCAGTTTATAAGATAGCAGGCGGTAATACTGCTTAAAAAAAATGATTATGGCTAAAAGAATTAAAAAACGGTACGATATAGAAGTGAGTGCGGCCAATGCGATTCACACCAAAACCTTTGAATTGGATAAAACAGTAACAAAGGTTCATGGAGTACTATTCGCTTCCGACCGAGATGATCTGATGTATTACCGTGGCTCCGGCAAGGTAGAGATCAACAGTGAAGAACTCTTTCCCGAAGGCTATGAAACCAAGCTCCTGATGACGGGCCTCAATGTTTCTCCAAATGACCGCTTTTACAACCTGGGAGGTATTGCCCCTGGAAATTTTAAAGTTAAGGTTGAGTACAAGGACACAGCTGATGCCAGGCTTCAGTTTGTTCCTTACCGAGTATCTATTTACCTGGACGTTGAAACCAAAGACTAATGCAACAGCAAAGAGTAATACTGCATAGTGAGCAGATTAGCCGAAAAGGTGAAATCAAGTATTTCCAGATTCCCCTGCAAGGAAAACCAATAAAGGTAATCGCAGTGGAAGTAAGCGCCTTTTTGTTTACTGATCTGACTCAGCCAGTTATTGTGCAGCCTCTGCCTGAACCCGACTCAGCTCCAATTACAAATACGGCAACTCAGTTAAGCGGCTGCCCAAACCCTGGCAGGGCGACTATTGATCCGGTAAGTGATACGATAGCCAACAACATTCGGACACAGGTATTTCGGATCGGGGCTGCGGTAAACCCGACCTTTCAATATAGCTGTGGTGTGTACTCTCATGTTGTTACAGTAATAGCGGTTGATGGTGACACACCTGCATCGATTGCTAGTAAAATGGCAATTGATGTAAATAACACCTCACTAGCGACCTGGAGCCAATACGGTAGTAACAACCGGAATTACAAACCCACTGCGGTAGCGGACGGAGACATACTCATGCTGACCACTGACACGCAACATTCATTCTTTGCCTCTGGTACTGGCGAGTGTTCTGCTGAACCGCCACCTCCTCCGCCACCGCCACCGCCACCACCAGAGTCAAAACTGTTGGATTATGATCCACTGTTTTTCATCGTAAGAAATGAAAGAGCTGGTGTGCTATCGCTTCAAAGCCCGGATGCAACGGACATTTTTTATCAGTGCGAAGCCTGGAGAGCTGATAACAACATCAACTATGGTGACTTCACCTTTCCTGGTGAACTGCAAGGGGAATGGCTGAAAGGAAGAAATCGGATTGCTTCTGAAATTAGCATCACAACTGCTTCGCCCATTTTGGAAGCCTATTACAAAGATAGCTGGGGCATTTATAATGATAAAGACATCAGCTATGGGCTAAACATTTTTGTGTGGTATGAAAACCTGGAAGAACAATG
>CAZCKF010000203.1:0-6466 GCA_964499155.1 uncultured Chitinophagaceae bacterium | reverse complement strand
ATCCAAAATCAAAAATTACAACAGCTCTCTTCGGATCTTCCTCTGTATCTCTTCTGTACATGAATCAATAAATTGCTCAGTAATAATTTCCATTTGCTTTATTTCAAGCGGCTTGGTAATGAAGCCGGCATTGTGCTTTTTTGCAAACTGTTTATCGATGGGTGTGTTGGAAGTAGTAAAGAGTACAACGGGAACGGATGAGAATTTTTCATGCTCACGCAAATGCATAAGCACTTCTTTTCCGCCGAGTATGGGCATGTTTATATCAAGGATAATAAGACAGGGTACCATATCAATTTCGGAGAGATCCTGCAACCTGCGCAGTGCCTGTCCACCATCTTCTGCTGTAATTACATCAACATTTTTTGAATAGCGGGTAAAAGCCTCCTGCACCAATTCAAGATCATCTGGATCATCATCAGCGTACAGGACAATATTCTTAGGTGAAATGGATTTGGTCATATCGATGATGGTTCAAGTTGTCAAAAATAACATTCAGACCGTTTACTGAACTGCTAAACCAGGAACTTCTATTTGTTCAAGATATGGGTCTAGCAAAGCCGTCGTTTCAAACGAGTGCACCCTGTCCACATATTTCCGGTACTTCACATAAAATATTTCGGCGTAAAAAGAATCCAGTTGCAGCAATATAACGGTCCTTCCTGAATGATACCGCTTTCCAATATAAACTCCACTTGCATACAGTAAATTCAACTTCTCTGATTCTGGTAACAGTTTAAATTCAAACAACTTCATAACCTTTTCCTCCTGAAACTTTTTTCCACAAAAAGTGTGCAAATGAACTGTAACTTATGGTTCGGTAATGGAATCACTTCAAGTTAATATGAAGTAAATGTAATGATGAACTTCTGCCCTGTCAAAAATGTGGAAATTAATCGTATTGCATTGCCGGCAGCTCGTCCTCTTTTAGTGTGCGTTTATATTTTTTCATGACCTTCCTGTTGCTTTTTGCACCAATACTCGTTGTCATCCCACTGAAAACAATTTTTACCAGGTAGTTGAAGAATGAGCGGTCCCGCAGTCTTTCGAAATAAACAAGTCCCATCTTACCATTATTCTTTTTCTTAATGATAAATGCATTTACAATCCAGCTTGCTATTTTTCCGCCAAATGAAGTTTTTTCAGGGTCACCTTTTTTTATCAACCTGATTTTCAAATCGTGATAATACATATTCATTTCCCCATATGCAATATCATCGCGACCAATAGCACGAATATGAAACGAATCGATCACACCTGAAACGATTTTAATATTTGACATGGGTCCAAGCAATGGATTCAAAAAAGCCAGCGTGGTTGGTGTTAGGCGGAGCGTCATCAAAAAACTTCCTAGAGAATCGATATAAGATTCCCGGACGCGCAATTGCAAAAATGCAGAGTCCAGTAAAAAAGCACTCAGCGAAATACCAAGTGAATCAGTTTCTTTCAGGTTCCTGTTGCGCAGGTGCTGCAGGTAGCCATTCATGTGAGTTAGGGTAACAGTTCCTTCAGCACGGCTTTTTGGATGCTTTTCGGTATAGCTTAAAAATCCTTCGATAATATTCACCCTGTCAATCTGAATAGGGAATGCTATTTTCTTAAACATATCAACCGGAAGGGGCTTGATTATTCCGGATAAAAAAGGAGGGGCTTTATCCCGGTAAATCGTGATCAGGGGATTTTCAATGTCAATGGATCGCGCTACGAGTGCACTGTCCTTTTCATACTGGTCTACATCAAATCCATGAAATGTAATGGCTCCTGTTTTAAAAGTTTTATAGTCATCCTGGAAGGGATGTGAAGCAATAAACGAATCAAGAGAAGGTGTTGGACGATAATAGAATGAATCAAGTTTTAGAGTATGTGCTACATAATCATAATGCGCATTGTACCAGTTCAGCGTTGTATTGCTGTCTATGTAATGACCATTGGTAGTGCGAAGCCATGCTGAAACATTGTTCTTCAACAACCTTCCAAAATTATTTACATAATCAGATCCAAGTATCACATTTCCTGCAGAGGCCTGTTTGATCGATAATGAACTGTTGTTTTTAAAAGTAAAAGTGTTGGGGTTGTCCAGTGACAATCTATCCAGGCGAACTCTCCATTCAGGCACGCCATTATTTTTTGCAAAAAGAATATCCGAAATCTCAACCTCTACCCTTCCATCCTTTACGCCGAGCACTTCACCTTTCGGCTTCATGATGGTGATATCAGATGTGCTGATCGATGCATTAGATATCTGCGTTTTACCGGGCGAAATTTCAAGGCCATTAATTCGAGCAATACTGTTTTGAGATTTAGGAACAGTAATCACAGTGGCAGAATCATTTTTTCTGCTTGTGATTAACAGATCGGGATTTGTCAAAGTAATATCAGAGATGGAAAGTGTCGATGAATTAACAGGTCGCGGAGCATCGGTTACATTTTTTGACATCCGAACAACCGGAGATTGAATATTCAACCCGTTAATGATAAAGTTTTTATGCAGGAACTGGTTGATGTCTGCTGCAAAATAGATCAATGGTGATTTGAACGTTAATGAATCGCCGGGCTGCAATTTTTCCACTTCCACGCCTCGAAGAACAGAAGGTTGATCATGATGCAACAAATACGAACTGGAATTTACTTTTAAAGGTCCATTCACCAGGGCTAGATCATTTCCACTCATCCTGAACCCTTCCAATCGCAAATCTCCCTGATTGTCTTTTAATAACAGGTCGATGTATAAATTCTGAACATATGTTTTTGCCTCCAGTTTTTCAGTTTTAAAATGAACGGCCGTATTTCCCCCGTGCACATTGCGAATACTGATATTTCCTGTTTTCTTTTTTTGTTTTGCCTGGCTTTCGGTAGCTACAAACAGATTTCCACTACTCCATCTCAATCCATCAATTACAATGTCCTCCTGCACATCATCCAGCAACATATTCTCAATGGTCACATCATTCACATTTGCCCGAAGCTGGTTGTTTTTCCCATTGAGCTTCAATTTGTCTGCATGCACCAAATTGCTTGCATTCGAACTTACATTTTGCAATGTTGCCGTTAGATCTCCAACCTGTATTTTACCGTTAGTGAAAGAAAGTATATCAACAGCTTTCCTCAAACCTTCACGGTTCTGAGATTTAAGCAAAGCATCCGTCGATACACTAAGATTTACATTACTGAAATTTAAAATGGCATTACCGGTAAGCCGTGTGTTGATTTGTCCATTGATCACACGAATTCTGCCAAGAGTCATCAGGTCATCAAGACTATTTAAAGATTCAAATAGAGATGTTTTCTGTTTGACAGGTCTTACATTCTGCTTGAAATTGATAACGGGGTTGTATAACACTGCTTCCCTTGCCCGTAAATTTTCATTGAAAACAAGTTCGTACCAGTCAAGGTCACTTAATTCAAAATACCTGATCCTAAAATCCCTTACGTTCCTGATCCTTGCCCGGGTTGATGTGGTATTGACTGAAAAATTATTTAAAACGATCCTGTTGTTTTTAAAATGAATGCTGTCGAATGCATAGGCGGTGGAACTGTCATCCGTGTATAAACGGTAATCGCGAACGAGCATGTCAAATTGCTGAACAACGACCGGTTTTGAAGAATCTCCATTAACATAGAGTCCGCGCATTTCAAAGTCGTCCTTGTGCGAATTGAACAGCGACCTGTTTTTTGCACCGACCATATTAATGTGAATTCCTGCATCCTTTACACCAACGAAGGCGAGTTCAAGATCACCGGTCAATTCCCTGATGATTTCATTCAAATCAGGTTTTTCTTTTTTTACTTGTGTGCTGCTTCCCTTTTTGCCAGCTGCAACCTGACTTGCATTTTGCTTTAGGTTGATATCAAACAAGGGTTCTTCACAATACACAGAATCGGCCCTGATCAGGTTGCGTGTATACATTGCATTGAAATCAACGCCGATGAGAGATAGTTTTTTAAAAAAAATATTATAGCTGCTTCGTGTGGAATCAGTGGGTGCAGCACTTATAAAACAACTGTCAAACTCAATTCTTTTTTGAAATAGCTGAAGTTTAAAATTTTTAAATGCGAGTGTATGTCGACCGCCGGGTAAATAAATGAATTGGTTATTTGTACTCAGATCAATCGATCTTCCGTTGTCAACAGTATTGGTTGTATCCTGCAGCGAACCACTATTTTTTATCAGATCAAATTCAATATTCGAAATGGTGACAGGTTGACTGCCGGGTTTCATTTTGTTGACCAGTGTAAGCTTTGCATTATTGATAAGAATTCTTTTAATGCCAAATCCATCCAATGCATCAAGCATGGAGTGATACAGTTTGCCCATTTCCTGCGGAACAGAAAGATCATCTTTATCTGCAATCCTTGTGGTATCCCGTTTCCATTGATAAACTTCGATTTCAGGGTCGTGAAGTTTTATGGAGTCAAGCAGCAATTGATTATTAAAAATTAATGGCCAGAATGAATTAACGCGCAGTGTTAGCTTTCGAAATTTAACGCGATAAGTGGTGGGTTGTGTAGTTGAATCGGTGCTGATAAGATCCGCTTCCCGGAATTTTAATTTGTTTGAAAGGAAATCAAAACTTACCTGCGATAGCTCAAGCCGAAACTTACCTTTTGATTTTTCCAGAACGATATCTTCCAGTATCCCCCTTGCATTATTTACAAACCAAATATGCAAGCCAAGTATTATCAACCCCAAAATGCCAAATACGATGGCCGTTAGGCGCAGGAAACGTTTTTTTGGGGAAACGGCTTTTTTATTTGTTTTTAATGGCATTTTGAGAACAGTATGAAGTTACGAACACTAATGAGAAACAATGGGTTCCGGCCTACTTCCGGGACCATGATAGGTAAGAAATATGTTAAACTTCCATACCAACCAGTGAAAGCACCTTAAAACGAGTGAAGTAACCTCTTCTAATGACATTTTAATTCTGTTTTAATCCCCCTATGTGATTGAGGTGGTAGATTGAATAAAATGAGAAGTATGAGACAAAGACGGTTATTTATCGTATCAAACAGACTTCCTGTTCGCATTGATGAAGCAGCAGGAATTCTGCCTGCATCAGGGGGACTTGTAACAGCAGTTAAAAGCTATCTCGACAATGGCAAATCTGAAGAATTCTCTGAAGTATACTGGACGGGTGTACCCGGGTGTACTGCAGGTAAGTGGTCGGAAATTTCGTCTTCTCTTCCACAAGCTCCATTTAGCTATACGCCGGTTTTTATTTCCCCACAAGTGTATGATGGGTATTATGATGGTCATTCGAATGCTGTGATCTGGCCTTTATTTCATTATTTCCCATCATTTGCAGAGTTTAGTGATGAAGCATATGCCCACTACAATGAAGTAAACCATCAATTTTTCGAAGTCTTGTTGAAACATGTCCGACCAGGAGATACGGTATGGATCCATGATTACCACCTGATACCACTTGTGGGAATGTTGAAAGCGGCGGTTCCCGGTATTAATCTTGGCTTTTTCCTTCACATTCCTTTTCCGTCTTATGAAATAATCCGGCTCATGCCAAGGCAATGGCAGGAGGATTTGTTGCATGGCTTACTTGGTGCAGACCTGATCGGATTTCACACGATGGATTATGCAACTCATTTTCTACAGAGCGTACAAAAAATACTCGGCATTGAACATGAAAAACACATATTGCGATACAAAGACAACCTCGTAAAGTTTGATATATTTCCCATCAGTATTGATTTTGAATTATTTCATAATGCATTCGATGATGACACAGTATGTTCTCTTCGAAACGCTTTGCTTGAAAAAAGAGTTGGACAAAAAATAATATTTTCTGTTGATCGACTGGACTATACCAAGGGAGTAAAAAACAGGCTGAAGGCTTATGAATTATTTTTAAAAAAATATCCTGAATACCGGGAAAATGTTGTCTTCATACTTGTCATTGTGCCGTCGCGTGATAACATACTAAAATACGCCGAAAGAAAACAGTTGATTGATGAAATGATCAGCAACATCAACAGCAAGATCGGCACGCTCAACTGGCAGCCGGTGATTTATCAATACTGCAGTCTGACATTTCATGAAATGCTTTCATTGTACACTGGTTGCGACCTTGCACTCATTACACCCATGCGGGATGGGATGAATCTCGTTGCAAAAGAATTTGTGGCGAGCCGCAAGGACCGCCAGGGTGTGCTTGTGCTGAGTGAAATGGCCGGTGCAGCACAGGAATTGAGAGATGCACTGATCATAAACCCTAATGATGTGGCTGAAATTGCTTCGATGATCCGAACGGGTCTTGAAATGCCGGTGAAGGAACAGGCGAAGCGAATTGAAAACATGCAGGTCCGGATAGCAGAATATGATGTTACAATGTGGGCGCAGGATTTTTTGAATGAATTAAAAATAATCAAAAACAAACAGCAGGCTTTCCAGGTAAAATTTCTTGATCAGTATTCAAAATGTTTTTTGCAGGAAAGTTACAGGGAGGCAACA
>CAZCKF010000202.1:669-6478 GCA_964499155.1 uncultured Chitinophagaceae bacterium | reverse complement strand
GAATTGATTTCCTGATCTCCGAAGGCACATGCGGAATGGTATCCAATCCGTCCGTAAATGCTTTTATATATAAACCTGTTCCGCCAACAACGAGGCAGTATTTTTTCCTGGAAAAAATATCCTTCGCTTTTTCAAGTGCGTAATGCATGAAGACTTCAGCATTCACAACATCATGAATGGAATGTGACGCAATGAAATAATGAGGAACGGTTTCAAGTTCTGCCTCCGTTGGCCGTGCTACACCGATACGCAATTCCCGATAACACTGGCGGCTGTCAGCAGAAATTATTTCAGTATCAAAATGTTTTGCCAGAGAAATTCCGAGTGAGGTCTTACCAGAAGCCGTCGGCCCCGCGAGGATGATCGCAGTATGCTCGGAAGGGGATTGTTTTGGAAACACGAACAGTAATGAATTAATTGGCTAATGTAAAGGGCAGTGGGCAGTGGGCAATGGGCAGTAGGCAGTGGGAAGTGGGTAAAGTTTTATGGGTTTCAAAGTCTCTGATAATTAGTAAGAGAAATTTCCTTCAAAACATAAATTTTTTAAATCTCATGTTCGAAATTTCCATCCAAATGCCCCGTCCGACTGGCGTCAGCCGGGCGGGCAAAAGCGAACACCCAACAGCTCTTTTGCAAGTACTTGAAACTATAATCAACTCGCCGCCCTCTCAGCTCAAAGCTCACAGCTCGAGGCTCAGACAGTTTCCTCCCCACCCTCAGCCTCTCCTCCTTCCTCTCCCAATCCAAATTCATCGCCATCACCTTCTTCACCTTCAGTTCCAAATCCTTCAGCGCCCTGGCTGAGATCATATTTTTCTTCCACGTCTGCGAATTTTTCCCCAAGCAATCCCTTGGTTCCGTACTGGCTCGGTGCAATGCCCTCTGTTCTTGCAACAGATGGGTAAATGATTTTTGGGTTCTCCTCTTTGGAAACATTGATGAGCTCAATCATGAATGACCAGTTCTTGTTGAAATCGTAGAGATATAAAAACTTCTGATTGGGGATTTTAATTTCAGAACCAATCGTGGTGTCCTTCATTAACAATGGTGGCGCCTTGTATTGTTTATCATACACCTCCAGGCTTATTTCACGACCCTTCTGCCAGTGATCATTGCTTCGAAAGAAAGTTGCTTTGTGTTTGTTGTCAAATTCATATGCACGAAGAATGGTTTCATGCAGTTCAAAAAATGACTGTGAATGCCTGATCACAATGTCACGATACACACTGTCATCCTCTTCGAAATAAACACGAAACCTGAGTATTGCCATAAAGCATCAAAAATACTTCAAAATGGTATGCTACCTGACCGGATGCAGGTTGAATTCCTTTGCTTTTTCAATCATAAATGCAAATGCTGCTTCATATGTATTGGGAATTACCCCATCGAGTATGGCATCTTTGATAGCCGTTTTGATGTCGCCAATGGGTTTCGAGGGAGGAATATTGAAAGTTTCCATGATGATCTCTCCTGTAATTGGTGGCTGCCAGTTGCGTATGTGATCCTTTTCTTCCACTTCCTTGCACCTTTCCCTTACCATTTGAAAGTTGTCCAGAAATCGCTGCACCTTTTTTTTGTTCTTTGAAGTAATATCTGCTTCACAAAGCGTCATCAAGGATTCAAGATCATCACCTGCATCAAATAAAAGCCTGCGTATGGCACTATCAGTAATGTCTTCTTTTGATAAACTAATCGGCCTCAGGTGTAATTCAACCATTTTCCGTACAAATTTCATCCTGTCATCCATCGGCAATTTCATTTTTTCGAAAAGCTTTGGAACCATTCTTCCCCCGACAACCTCATGACCATGAAATGTCCACCCAGCCTCATCATCAAATTTCTTGGTTGCTGGTTTCCCGATATCATGCATTATGGCCGCCCAACGCAACCAGAGATCTTGCGTGTTGTTACAAATATTATCCAGCACCTGCAGTGTATGATAAAAATTATCCTTGTGACCAATGCCATCGATGTATTCTGCTCCTGCGAGGTCAACCATTTTTGGAAAAATAATTTGCAGCAAACCACTGCGGTATAATAGATCAAATCCCACAGAAGGTTTTGGCGTAGCAATTATTTTATTGAGTTCATCGGTGATCCTCTCCTGCGAAATAATCTTTATCCTGTCAGCGCTTTTTTTAATCGCTTCAAAAGTTTTGTCTTCAATTTCAAAACCAAGTTGTGTTGAAAACCTGATCGCGCGCATCATGCGCAATGGATCATCAGAAAATGTTTTTTCTGGATCCCTGGGAGTTCGGATAATTTTCTGTTGAATATCATTAAGCCCATTAAAAGGATCGATGATCGCACCAAAATCACTTTCATTCAAACTGATCGCAAGTGCATTAATTGTAAAATCCCTTCTCAACTGGTCATCTTCAATTGTTCCAGGTAATACATCAGGGTTCCTGGATTCAGCGCGGTAACTTTCTTTTCTTGCACCCACGAATTCAATGTCCATATCATCTATTCGAAAATGTGCTGTTCCGAAATTTTTAAAAAAACTAACGGTGGGAATTGGTTTGAATTGCAGCGCAGATTCATGAGCCAGTTCAATTCCGTCGCCGGCGCAAACGATATCGGCATCTTTCGTTTCCCTGCCAATGATTTTATCGCGCACAAAACCTCCAACCACAAATGAGCGCATACCCAATTTTTCGGCAGTTGCGCCAATTTTTTTAAAAATCTTGAGTTCGTTATGAGAGAGAGAGATCATTGCGATAAAAATACGCCGGCCGGGGCAAGCACCAAACGAAAAGGTCAAGCCTCGATTGCGTCAATGTTTTACTTCAGAATCCTACGAAGCCAATTTTGAAATCTTGAAATCTTGAAATTGAATCCATATATGCCGCCCTTTATTTTAACTAAGATGGTAACATGAACTGTTTCATCTCCCGTACAATCCTCTCCTCATCCAGCAACTCCATACACTTGGGAATACCATACAACACACATTTATTCTTCACACATGGTTCACATGGCAATTGGCCGGCGCGGATGATGGATAATTTTTCATTGAAGAATGGAGCTGTGTTGAATTCATTGCCTGCCCCAAATAAAACAACAGTTGGTGTACCAAGAATATTTGCCAGATGCGCAGGACCGGAATCAGTTGTTACAAAAACAGAAGCGTCACGAAGTATTTTGGCAAGATCATACAGCGTAGTTTTTCCTGATAAATTTTCAAGTGAAGGATGGTTAACCGCAGCAGCAATTGAATTGATAAATTTTTCATCACTTGCAGCACCGATCAGCTTGACGGGCGCATTTGACTGCAAAACAATTTTTTCCAATAGTGAAATCGCTTTAGCTTCTGGCATCCTACGTGAAGTGGCTTCTGAATTAAAATTTACTACAATGTAGTTACCACGTGAAGTTGTATTTCGCAAAATCGGTTCGGGTGATATTGTTTTCCCAGTGAATTGTTCCATTAAATCCAGGTATTCACGAACACGATGCAAATTTTTTTTCTTTTTATATGCATGCGTCAACAGTGGTGAGCGCATCTGGCTTCGGAAACCAACGCGCTGTTTGGCACCGCTGGCATAACCAATTACCGCAGATGAAAATGAATCAGGAAGCGAAAAAAACAAATCGGGTCTTACTGTATGTTTCAGGTTTTTACCAAAAGCAAATAAGGAGGGCAACCGTTTATGCTCATCTTTTTTAAATGTATGAATCGAAGTGATTGTAGGAAAAAAATCAAGAATGGGCTCAAGGCCTTTTTTTATAATAACATGTATTGCGGCTTCGGGGTAATGTATTTTCAATGCATTGATGAATGCCGCACTCATCACCACATCACCCAGCCAGTTAGGTAAACGCACCAAAATATTCATGGGCGCAGCACCTCCAGTTCACCATTTTTCCAGCGAACAACACTCGAGGGCTGATGCATCGTCACTTCATCCTGGCGATGTTGAACGATATAATCAACTCCATTTTTTATTTCTTCTGAAATATCATCAAATGAGTAAGGGGGTGGCATTCCTGCAATATTAGCTGAAGTTGAAACAATGGGTTTTCTAAATCTCTTTAACAGGTGCCTGCAAAATATATCATGACAAATACGAATGCCTGCGCTGCCATCAGCAGCCACCACATTATCAGCAAGCCCGATCACATGATCATATACAACAGTTGTCGGCTTTTCTGTTTTTTCTAAAAAAATAAAAACATCAGGATCGGGTGCCGCCACATATTGCATCACATCTCTTTCATCCGCAACAAGAATGATCATCGACTTCGACTCCGCTCTTCGTTTCAATTTGTAAATTTTATCAACAGCGGCACTGTTCGTTGCATCGCAGCCGATACCCCAGATGGTGTCGGTGGGATAGAGGATCAAGCCTCCAGCTTTTAGAACTTCAAGAGAATTTTGGATATCTGCTTCCATTCGATACAAAAATAAGTGGGGAGCTATTAGCTATAAGCTTTAAGCTATAAGCACAATCCCCAAGCTTTCGCATCTACTTTATCCATTAATCGACAGAAATCGAAAAGTACTTTCAAATCGAATGTAATTCAATAAGATTTCTTTGATTAAACCGAAACATTTAATCATTTCTTTTTTGTAAACGACCGTACTAAAAGCCTTTAATGAAATTTGAATTATAAATCACTCACGAGGACTAGTAGCTGCTAGTAGCTAGAGGCTAGAAGCTCGAAGCTTTTTTACACAGATACATTAAACTCCCGCAGTGCATCATTCAAACTCGTTTTTAAATCGGTTGATGGTTTGCGTTGTCCAATGATCAACGCACAACTCACATTGTATTCACCGGCAGGAAATTTCTTCAGATAACTTCCGGGAATAACGACACTTCGACCAGGAACGCGACCCTTGTATTCTTTGGGCTCAGTGCCGCTGACATCAATGATTTTTGTTGATTGTGTTAGTACAACATTGGCACCAAGTACTGCTTCTTTTTCAACGATCACTCCTTCAACAACAATGCATCGACTACCGATGAAACAACCATCCTCGATGATCACCGGGCTCGCTTGCAGGGGTTCGAGTACGCCGCCGATGCCAACACCACCACTTAAATGAACGCCCTTTCCTATCTGGGCACAACTTCCAACTGTTGCCCATGTGTCTACCATTGTTCCTTCATCAACGTATGCACCAATATTAACGTAACTCGGCATCAGCACAACATTGCGCGCGACATATGCCCCATAACGTGCAACAGCATGTGGAACCGCACGAACGCCCAGTGATTTGTAATCTTTTTTCAAAAGCATCTTATCATAGAACTCAAACGGCTCGAGGTTCCATGTCTGCATAGGCTGAATTGCGAAATATAACAGAATGGCTTGTTTAACCCATTCATTTACTACCCATCCATTTTCTCCCGGCGAAGCAACTCGCAATCTTCCTTTATCAACTTCTTCGATCACATCTTTAACTGCCTTCACATATTTATCCTCTTTCAATAATTCCCTGTTTGCAAACACGGACTGAATGAGTTCTTTGTTTTCCATAGAGCGAAAATCTGATAATGCGGGTTGCGTTTAATAGCTCGTTGGGTTTCACGCAAAGACGCACAAATCCAATTTGAAAATTTGAAAATTTGACGGCAGACTCAATTTCTTTTGGTGAAAGCCTTTAAGAAAAAAAGCTTGTCGAGGAATGTCAGAGCGAGCTTGTCGAGGTTCTCGCAACGGCGCGGCTACGAAATTTGCGCATGTTTGAAGTTGCAACCGCAACGGGCGCGACGGCTTTCTTTTCAAAGGTCAGTTGTTTCAAAAATGTGATGACTGTTCCAAGAGAACGCAGCAGGCGAGCTTTGCGCGCTTGATTTGA
>CAZCKF010000202.1:0-569 GCA_964499155.1 uncultured Chitinophagaceae bacterium | reverse complement strand
GTTTCGAATAAAACGACTCGCCAGCCGAATGTGAAATTTCGATAGTAAACGACCGAAAGAAGCTTTGCGTGAAACCGATATTGCATCGCCTTCGAATTATATATCGAATGGAAGAAATTCTCGACGAGACTGCGCAGCAGTCGAGCTTTGCGCGCTTGATTTGAGTTTCGAATAAAACGACTCGCCAGCCGAATGTGAAATTTCGATAGTAAACGACCGGAAGAAGCTTTGCGTGAAACCGAAATAAAGAAATCTGGAATGTGTAATACTGCCAACTGCCCACTGCCTATCAAATATCTTTGTGTGAAATAAACAAGCCACATGCGAATTGGCTTCGACGCAGACTACGCCTTCCATAACAACACCGGTCTCGGGCACTATTCCCGGACGCTCGTGCGTTCGCTCGCAAAATATTTTCCCGACAATGAATACTATTTATTCAATCCTTCTCCGGCAAGCGTATTTCATTTCGAAGAAAAAAATGTTCATGAAGTATTGCCTTCACGTTGGATAGATCGTATAAGAAAACAGCAATGGCACAAAGAAAATATTATACATGACATCAAAAA
>CAZCKF010000201.1:0-6505 GCA_964499155.1 uncultured Chitinophagaceae bacterium | reverse complement strand
ACGGATGCTTGAAAATGATGATATGGGTGCATCGATAACCGGTTTACAACTCAACCGGCATTCCCGCGCTCATCTTGCACGTGCAGTACAGGAGGGAATTGTTTTTGCGCTTGCCTACGGAATGGAGATCATGAATGAAATGGGAACTGAAACTTCTGTGGTAAAAGCAGGCCAGGGGAATATGTTTCAAAGTGATGTTTTCAAAGAAATTTTTGTCAATACAACAAGTACAACCCTTGAATTGTATGATACGGATGGCGCTACAGGTGCAGCGAGAGCAGCAGGCATCGGCAGCGGGTGGTGGACGTTAAAGGAATGTTACAAGGGTATGAAAGAAACAGGCATCGTGCAACCCCGTCATGATCTGACTGAAAAGTATAACCGCATTTACAGGGCGTGGAAAGAAAACATACCCAACAGTTTTTAAATATTTGAGATGAATATCACAACTGGTGACCAGGAATTTTTTAAAGGGATTGGTCAAATAAAATTTGAGGGCCAGGCCTCAGACAACCCGCTTTCTTTTAAATGGTATGAGGAAAACAAGGTAGTTGGCGGACAAACAATGAAAGAACATTTCAGGTTTGCAGTTTGCTACTGGCATACATTTTCAAATACCGGTGGGGATCCTTTTGGCCCAGGCACAAAACAATTTCCATGGGATGCATCGGGTGATGCAATAAAAAGAGCTCACGATAAAATGGACGCCGCATTTGAATTCATCTCAAAGCTGGGTGTTCCTTATTATTGTTTTCATGATATAGATCTTGTGGATGAAGGATCCACCATTGCAGAATATGAATCACGATTGCAGGATATTGTTGAGTATGCAAAACAGAAACAAGCTGCAAGCGGTGTAAAATTATTATGGGGAACGGCAAATGTGTTTTCACATCCGCGTTACATGAACGGAGCATCCACCAACCCGGATTTCATTGCTGTTGCGCATGCAGGTACGCAGGTAAAAAATGCGCTTGATGCGACCATTGCTCTGGGAGGTGAAAATTATGTTTTCTGGGGTGGCCGCGAAGGGTATATGACGCTTCTCAACACAGACATGAAACGAGAACTTGCTCATCTCGGAAGGTTTTTAACAATGGCGCGTGATTATGCCAGAAAACAGGGATTTAAAGGAACTTTTTTTATTGAACCAAAACCATGTGAACCAACAAAACATCAATACGATTATGATGCTGCGACTGTAATTGGTTTTTTGCGTGAACATGGATTGGATAAGGATTTCAAATTAAACCTGGAAGTAAATCATGCAACATTAGCTGGTCACACTTTCCAGCACGAATTACAGGTGGCAGCAGATGCAGGATTACTTGGAAGCATGGATGCCAATCGCGGAGATTACCAGAATGGCTGGGATACTGACCAGTTTCCTATGAATATCAATGAACTTGTTGAATGCATGTTGATAATCCTGGAGGCCGGAGGTTTCCGCGGGGGTGGTGTAAACTTTGATGCAAAGACCAGAAGAAATTCAACAGACCTGGAAGATATTTTTATTGCGCATATTGCGGGAATGGATGCATTTGCACGTGCATTAATTATTGCGGACAAAATTCTTTCACAATCACCTTACAGGAAATTCAGAAAAGATCGTTACAGTTCATTTGATGTGGCAGATGGTAAACGATTTGAAAACGGTGAACTTACACTTGAACATCTTCGACAGATCGCTTTAAAAAATCCTGAACCGCAACAGAGAAGTGGTAAGCAGGAATGGCTGGAAGCGTTGATCAATCAATACATTTAATAGGCACCAGGCTTCATGCTTCAGGCCTCAAGTTGAAAACTGAATCTTCAAACTTGAAGCCTGATGCCTGATAACAGAAGCCTGATACCTTATTTGTTTTACAAAATATTATATCCAAGGCTTATATAATACAAACCTCCAATCTCAGGATTTCCAAAAGCATTCTTATAATACTTGTTGAAAATATTGGTACCACCAAGTTTAACCTGGGATTTTATATTCTTGAATTTATAACTGACCTGTGCATCTGTTGTGAATATTGATTCAATGGGACCATTGGCAAGTTCACCATCCCACATGAATTCATCCTGCCAGCGAACCACAACATTGAAACCGATTGTTTTGTTCTTTCCCAAACCTGTATTTCCAAATCCACCATTCAACCTGATCTTCGGTGTGTTGAAGTATGACTGGAAACCAGAAGGAACATCGGTGATCACATCAGAATATACATTCATGAACAGTGTGAATTGCTTTGGTAATTGATAATCCATTCCAACACCAAATCCGTGTGTTTTAACTTTTGTAGTGCTGTTGACAACCGTTGAAAATATCTTTCCTGTTCCTGGTTGGAACAAAACATTTCTTCCTAAAAAATCTTTGTATTCGCCCCAATATCCATAAGCATCGACCATGAGTTTGTTTGCAATCAAACCTTTGTATCCAACCTCGAATGATTTCATGATTTCGGGTTTCAATTCTTTATATACGTATGGTGTTGGAGCAGGCACTCCGTTTATTAATTCAACCACCGGGCTGCTTTTTGTTTGCATGTATTCCATTACCCAGGGTAATCCTCCCAACAATTCATAATCTCCAACATTCAATTTGATATACTTCTGTTGCGTACTTGGAAATTTATAAGCTGTCTGGAATGAAGTGCGCAGATAATTATCTTTCGCTACTCTGAATAATGCAGTAGCACGTGGAGTAAATTTTCCTTTGAAGTCTTCATTTTTATCGTAACGTCCGGAAACTGATAATGTAACTACATCATTGAAAAGCCTTTTCGTTGCCTGTGCATAGGCGCCGGATTCTGCAATTTTTATCGGAGCAGCAGAATCAATGAACAATGTGCCTTTTGAATCGAGGATGTAATTTTTAATATTGGCGCCAACTATAATGTCGACAAATTTTACAGATTTAGAAAAATCATATTGACCTTCTGTCTGCCACAACTGAGATTTTTCCAGGAATCGACCACCTTGTGGAATGGGAATTTTTCTAACCTGGTCAAAGATCTGGTTGAAAGCATCGCTTCCGGCAACTGGTCTGCCCTGGTCTGCAAAACTTCTCGCAATATTGTGTGCAGTGGGTCTATCTGCTCCCATTCCCCTTGCCTGAAGATATGCTCCGGTGTATTGTGGATACCAACTTGTACTTGGTTTCCATGCTTCATTAAATATCTGTGTCGTTACCGTCGCGCTATATGCTTCCCCTGCATCTTCCTGGGTAGTATAACTGCGAACGTACCAATTTGGATGGTTCACTTCAAATTTATATTGCCCGATATTAATGTCTTTGAAAACATATCGGTTATTACCTGTATAAACAGTATTACCTTTTGCCCAATAGCCCATTAACTGTGCTTCAATTTTGTCTGTTATTTTATAATGAAGAGCACCGGATAATTTGGTATTACTGGTCTTTGGATCGATAACATCTTTTTCTTCATAGCCTGTTCTTGATACATATGTTTCAGGCACAAGTTCAGGATGACCTGCAGGAAGCACTTGTCTTAAAATGTCCGTAAAATTCACAGATGTTTCATCTCCATATACATTCACACCGTCATAGTTGGGATCTGTTTGTCTTGTGCCAGGGATGACTTTACCAATATTTCCGCTGCGAGAATAATTACTGCTGTCATCCGCTACCCAATCAGTAGCATTGATATACTGTACGCCAATTTTGAAAGCAAAACGATTGAATGCTTTTGCGTAGCGTAAGGAATAATCAGAAAAGCTGCTTGCATTTTCTCTCTGCCTTTTGTCTACATGCATCACACCCTGTTTTGCAAGCACTGAAAGACCCTGGTGTTTAAAAGGATTTTTGCTGTTGATTAAAATTGTTCCATTCATACCTCCCGGGCCATACAATGCAGATGATGCTCCTGGAAGAATTTCAATATTCTCCACATCCAGTTCTGTAAGACCAGCAAAATTCCCAACAAAGAAATTTAAACCAGGGGCCTGGTTATCCATTCCATCAACTAGCTGATTCACTCTGGTGCTTCCGCTTCCGTTGAATCCTCTTGTACTGATCGTTTTAAAAAGAAAACCAGCCGTCGTTTCGCCGGCTCCTTTTGACAGTGCAGCAAGATCATAATAACTCGTGCCGGCATTGTTGACGATGTGCCGGGTACCAAACCTGTCGACTGTAATAGGTGTTCGAATTGTTTTCACAGCTGTGCGGGTTGCTGAATAAACCATCACGTCCGCCATGGTCTCATTGGAAACTAAAGCAGCACTAATGGGTGATGCATCATTCACATTAATTTCATAGGTAGTGAACCCGGAATGGGATAAAATAATGGTGAGCGGGAATTGCTGTTTCGTTTTGAAACTGAACTCACCTTTTTGGTTTGTCTGTGTCATTTCAGAAGTTTCTTTGATCATGACACTGACACCTCTCATTGTTTCACCGGTTATTTGATCGGTTACTTTTCCTGACACCACATTTTCCTGAGCAAATGCATTAAAGAAACCAAGCAGAAGAAACCAGGTGAAAAAAGTGACCTTCTTTTTCATACTGATTGCGTTTTGGGTTTTGCCTACTTTTTCCAGGTTTCGGCATTTCCTGACCGGTCAACAACTGAACGATGATGTAAACTATCAGTATAGAAACTGCATTGCTAATTGATAAGTGCATGGGACAACGTCTGCTCAGTAATTTGTACTTGATTTACGTATACCCACTTCGTGGTATGCCTGATTTTGCAATCCTTACTGATGAGGCAAAGGCTAATACTGATTTTTGCGAAAAATCAATTTGGGTTTATTGGTTTTTAATAAACAAACTGTAACAATTGCAGTTTTCCATCTAATTGTCTGAAAGACAGTCAGAAGAATCTAAAAAACCATGACATTCTCTCATCTTGAGGGGGGTTGGTTAAATCTTTGCTGCATTAAAGAGTGGCAAATAAAATTCGCCACGTTTAAAATGAACCTGAACAATTTTACAATAAAAGCACAGGAGACCATTGCACAATCTCAGCAACTTGCATTCAATAATGGAAACCCCAATATTGAAACGGAGCATTTGTTGAAATCACTTCTTTCCGAAGAAGATTCTCCTGTCGAATTCCTGTTGAAGAAAAATAATGTGAATGTCAATTTTCTTGAAGGAAAAATTGATGAAAGCATTGCGCGCTTACCCAAAGTGCAGGGAGCAGATCCGGCGCAAAATATCAGCAGAGACGCAAACAATGCAGTTCTTCGTGCTGGCAATAATCTGAAAAAATTTGGAGATGAATTTGTAACCCCTGAGCATTTGCTCCTTGCCTTGTTGCAGGGAACAGATAATACTTCCAAGTTGCTTAAGGATGCAGGACTCACTGAAAAAGGTCTTATTGCTGCAATAAAAGAATTGCGCAAAGGTGATACTGTAAAATCACAAACCCAGGAAACACAGTTCAATGCTTTAAACAAATATGCTCGCAACCTCAATGAAATGGCGAGGCAGGGAAAGCTTGACCCGGTGATTGGCCGTGATGAAGAGATTCGAAGAACGCTGCACATTCTATCAAGAAGAACAAAAAACAACCCGATACTCGTGGGTGAACCGGGTGTGGGTAAAACCGCAATTGCAGAAGGAATTGCACATCGAATTGTGAATGGTGATGTACCAGACAATTTGCGTTCTAAAATTATTTACGCACTTGATATGGGTCAGCTAATCGCTGGTGCAAAATATAAGGGTGAATTTGAAGAAAGATTGAAAGGTGTTGTAAAGGAAGTGAGTGAAAGCGATGGTGAGATCATTCTTTTCATAGATGAAATTCATACACTCGTTGGTGCAGGTGGTGGTGAAGGAGCAATGGATGCTGCTAATATTCTGAAGCCCGCACTTGCACGAGGTGAACTTCGCGCCGTAGGTGCAACAACCTTAAATGAATTCCAGAAATTTTTTGAAAAAGATAAAGCACTTGAAAGAAGATTTCAGAAAGTGATGATCGATGAGCCAAATGTGGAGGACGCAATCTCTATTTTACGTGGATTGAAAGACCGATACGAAACGCACCATCATGTGAGGATCAAGGATGAAGCCATTATTGCAGCAGTTGAGTTATCGTCGAGATATATTACTGATCGTTTTCTGCCTGACAAGGCCATTGACCTGATTGATGAAAGTGCAGCAAAGCTGCGACTTGAAATGAATTCAATGCCTGAAGAACTTGATGAACTCGAAAGACGTATTCGCCAGCTTGAAATTGAAAGAGAGGCAATCAAACGTGAAAATGATGAGGACAAATTAAAAGAATTGAATTCCGTGATCGGTAACCTGATGGTGGAGCGTGATACCTACCGCGCTAAATGGCAACAGGAAAAAGAAATTGTTGAAAAGCTTCAGAACGCAAAAGCAGAAATAGAGCAATTAAAACTTGAAGCTGAACAGGCTGAGAGAAACGGGGATTATGGAAAAGTAGCCGAGATCAGGTATGGAAAGGTGAAGGAACAGGAGCGAATGGTGGAAAGTTATTCTAAAGAACTTGCATCGATCAGCGAACACAGTCGATTG
>CAZCKF010000200.1:1148-6510 GCA_964499155.1 uncultured Chitinophagaceae bacterium | reverse complement strand
TTTTGCATCAACTGGTCGTGACAACAAAGCTTTGATCGTTCTACCTCCTTTCGGTGACGGGTAATTAATGTATTCCGATTTCAAACCTGGATCATCAGCCTTTATTTGCACCTGCCCTTTGTAATCAGGCATCAGGAAACTCATCATCGATGCAACCGTTAAACCCCCAACTGCATATATGGAAAGTTTTTGAACAAATTCCCGGCGGTCGAGACGGTTGTGAGCATAATCGTCGTATAGATCGAAGACTTCTTGTTTGATGTCTTCTTTTTTGATGTCAGGCATGCATTCAATTTGTAGTATTAAATATACTGAATTGAAAATAAGTTCTGACTGTTAAACCCAACCTACTATATACTTTCCTAAAATTCGAAGGACTTGATTCGCGGTTGTCTTTCGTTCGGTAATTTCTTTATTTGTTGTTCTTTAAAACTTGTTCAACTAATTTTTTAAGTTCATCAATTTGTTTTTGCTGTTTTTCAATCAGCTGTTGTTGTTCTTTTACTGCATTGATCAACAAAAATGTATATGCCTGGTTATTGACCGAACGTAAATCTTCATATTCACCTATTTTATTTTTTTCGATCAAATATGGCGCAATTTTCTCCAGATCCTGCGCAATGACACCAACCTGTGGAAGATCCGTCTTAAATGGTGCATCGGCATTATAATAAAACTGCACAGGATTTATTTTGTTGATCACATTTAATCCGTCGGTAAAGTCACTAATGTTATTTTTTAATCTTGCATCACTCCATGAACTGACAGTGCCTGATAAAGTATAGGCAGAACCATTTCTTACTTCAAACCCTTTTACACTTCCATATAAATTTCCAAATCCCGTTCCATTTGTAAAAAATTCCAATGAACCTATAAAACCACCCTGGTCATTACTTCTGATATATCCTGGTCGCCATTGATTAGCCAGACCATAATCGCTTACAAATTCCAACGCAGCAGGACCAAATGCATTACGGTTTCCGATAACCAGCGTTGCAGGAGTAACACTTGCCGGGCCAATCACTTCCAGTTGTTTGGTTGGTGTAGATGTTCCAATTCCTACATTTACATTACTTAACCCGCCGTTGATTCCATTAGTTGATCCAAGCACGAGACAATTACTGCAGCCAACAAAAGCCCTCGCTCCAATGGCGGTGGCATTAGACAAATTGGGGCCTGACACATTCGTATTGCTTCCTATTCCCGTATTATAGGAACCTTGAACATTACTATTAAATGCGACGGCTCCTAGAGCAATGTTGTGGTTACCGGAAGTATTACTGACAAGTGTTGCGAAGCCAATAGCGGTATTGTCGGTGCCTGAATTATTCGAGGTCATAGCCTGATATCCGATGCTCGTATTGGCAACGCCGGTAATATTAGAAAGTAATGATTCCATTCCGAATGCTGAATTCAGGTTTCCGGTAGTATTGGAAACCAGTGAACGATAACCAACCGCTGTATTAGCCATTCCTGTTGTATTACTAAACATTGATCTTAACCCGACTGAAGTATTTTGATATCCGGTTGTGTTACTAAACAATGTTTTTGATCCTATTGCAGTATTTGATGTTCCCTCCACAGAAAATGCCGCACCGACAGCATTATTAAAAAGTGCTGAATCTCCAATCGCTACCAGGTTACTGCGATTTCCAGAATTTAATAATGCATGTGAGCCAAAGGCAACATTAGAATAACCTGTTTCATTGTTGAACAAACTATTATAGCCCATTGCAGTATTGTTGTTTCCACCTGTGTTGCCGCGCAAACTGCCCGCACCAAAGCTGCTGTTTTGTTGCCCTGTCGAATTAATACTCAATGAACCATCCCCATAGGCACTATTGCTGTTGCCGGTTGTATTACTGAACATCGAATTAAATCCTGTACTTGTATTACCTCCGCCACTTGTGTTCTGTCGCAACGAACTGGTTCCGATAGCCACATTCGCACTTCCCGTATTATTGGAGAACAGCGCATTTATTCCGAGTGCCGTATTATAAAAACCAGTTGTATTGGCATAAAGAGTTTTTGATCCAATGGCAGTGTTGCCAATCCCATGTTCCGGCAACGTTGCTCCATTGCCATTATTAAAAAGTGCAGAATCACCTATAGCAACCAGGTTGTTCCGGTTACCATTGTTAAACAAAGCGTTTGATCCAATTGCAACATTTGAATAACCATGCAGGTTATTGTACAGCGAAAAAGAGCCAACGGCCGTATTGTTGCTTCCTAAAGTATTATTCACCATGCTGCCTGTTCCAATTGCACTGTTTGACTGACCCGCGGTATTTGCAATCATGCTGAAATTTCCATACGCGGTGTTGTTACTACCTGTTGTATTATTAAACATCGAATTAAATCCGGTGCTTGTATTTGCACCGCCAGATGAATTTGTTCGTAGTGCTCCCGTGCCAGTAGCCACATTCTGTATCCCTGATACATTTGCATATAAGGCATTCAAACCGGTTGCTGTGTTGTAAAACCCAGTGGTATTACTATAAAGCGCTTTTGATCCAATGGCAGTATTGCCAATTCCATGTTCTGGCGATGTCGCTCCATTCCCATTATTAAAAAGTGCAGAATCACCAATAGCAATAAGGTTATTCCGGTTACCATTATTGAATAAAGCGTGTGTTCCTATTGCAATATTCGAATAACCAAGTTGGTTATTGTAAAGAGAGGCGAAGCCTACTGCTGTATTGTTATTGCCAGATATATTACTGGCAATGCTACCAGCGCCCATTGCACTATTATACTGTCCTGCAGTATTTGCTATCATGCTGAAATTACCATAAGCGCTATTGTTATTACCTGTTGTATTATTAAACATGGAATTAAAACCTGTGCTTGTATTTGCACCACCCGTTGAATTTGCTCTCAATGAACCCGTTCCGAGAGCAACATTCTGTGCTCCCGTAGTATTGGAGTATAGTGCATTTAAACCCGTTGCTGTGTTATAATATCCAATGGTATTACTAAACAGTGCTTTTGATCCAATGGCGGTATTTCCAATTCCATGATCAGGTACTGTTGCTCCAACCCCATTATTGAAAAGAGCTGAATCCCCAATCGCAACCAGGTTATTGCGATTACCTGTATTAAAAAGAGCACCTGTTCCAATGCCGATATTTGAATATCCGGATACATTAAAATATAAAGCAGTATACCCAACACCTATATTATCGCTTCCCGTGGTATTGTATCTCAATGCATCACTTCCGATTATAGTATTTCGGCTACCCACTGTGTTGAGGTACATCGCCAACTGACCAATGGCTGTATTCTGGCTGCCCGTTGTATTGGAGTACAAACCAAAAGCACCGGATGCTGTATTATAAGATCCTGAAGAATTAGCTCTTAAAGTACTCCATCCAACTCCTGTATTATTAACCCCTGTCTTAGTAGATGAAAGTGATTTAAAACCAATGGCAGTATTCCAATCACCTGTGGTGAAAGAATCTAAAGCTCTAAAACCAAATGATGTGTTGTTTGTGAGTGTATCCAGGTATCCCGAACGTACATTATTCACTCGTATAATAAAAGGTTTGGTGTTAAGAGTTCCGATAAAATTCGTTGCTGAATCAATGCCATTATTTCCCGTTAAACTCCATCCGCTCGAAGCAACAATGGTTTGCCAGTTCGGTAATGCGGGTGTTCCCATATTTACCATCAACTGGTTTTTTACCGTGTCAAGTACCAGCAATCCTTTGGCAGGATTGACTATGGTTGCAATACCAGCAGAATTCATACGCGGGAGAAGAAAACCCTTTGTGCCGCTCTTTATATCGAGAATCGCACTGTTGTCCGGTAAGCTTGCATCATTATTTATTGCAACACTTTGGGCATGTGAAAACATGCTCGCCATTGTAACGAGAATAAGCAGTAAATTTTTCATATCTAATTTTTATTCGCAGTCCGCTCTTGCATTCTTAGTCGATCTGAACAAACGCTTTTAAAATTAGAGAGGCTGATCAATCCGGGAAATAGGTAATTAGAATATGACGTATAACCTTTTTGTGGGATGCGGTGAGATTAATTCCGGTTGCCATACACTTTATTAATGGCTTCCGTCTTGTTATGCACATGAAGTTTTTCGTAGATTTTGCCGATATGCTGGCGAACAGTGTGAAAGCTGATTCCTAAATGGTCCGCAATTTCTTTATATAACAACCCTTTTGCAACCAGGTCAAGTACTTCCTTCTCACGTGTCGAAAGGATCGCATCCTTTCTTAACGGAGACTTGTTCTGATCATTGAAAACAGATACCAATTTGCGTGCAATGGAAGCGCTCATAGGCGATCCTCCTGCATGTAATTCCTTTATGGATTCAATAATTTGCAGGGGGGCGGTCTTTTTCAACAAATAACTGCTTGCTCCTGCCTTCAGTGCATCAAATACCTGGTCGTTGTTCTCATACACAGTAAACATCATAAACAGTATTTCAGGAACTATTTTTTTTACCTGCTTTACACATTCAATTCCTGTCATACTGGGAAGGTTAATATCTGCCACTACTATATCAGGCTTTAATATGGGCAATTCTAGTATCGCAGCTTCCGCAGTCCTGAATACTGCCACTAATTGCAATTCATCATCTTTATTGATAAAGCACTTAGCCCTTCAATTACTTCTTCCGGGTCTTCCACTAATACAACCCTGATCTTTTCCATTTACACAAATTTACTCTCAGCTTAATCTCTTCCTATAGGTATTTTGTTGGATGTCATACTTAACACGATGTTTATCCGCGTTCCTTTTTCATTTTCTATTGAGAATCGTCCTCCAATCTCTTCTATCCGCTTTCTCATATTATCAATACCATTAGCGAATGGGCGTATTACAGCATGGTCAAACCCTTTTCCATTATCATGAATAATAACACGTAACTCTTTATCGATTTTTATACTGATGTATACCTCGGTTGCCTTTGCATGTTTTATAATATTATGCAACGACTCTTTAACGACAAGGAAGATATTTCTCCTGATCTCTCCATTCACTTTGATCTCTGTTTCCCCACTACTTTCAAATTGCAACGTAATATTTTTATCACCGAGGAATTCTGAGGCGTAAGAACGGCAAAAGCTTATCATGTCGCCGGAAGAATCAAATCTTTGGTTCAAAGCCCAAACGATTTCTCCCATTTTTTCGGCCATCTCATCGCTGAACGAAGATATTTTACCCAAATCCTCATTTGTTTTACCGCTATGCCCCGTTTGCAATTGTATTTTTTCGCTAAGGAATTTTATTCGTGATAAAGAAGCTCCAAAATCGTCATGCATATCTGTGGCGATCCGGGTGCGTTCCTTTTCAACCGCCTGTTGTTTCTCCAGTATTGTTTTTTGCTTATGAAGCCTTCTCT